>JAUXLO010000116.1 GCA_030623665.1 Planctomycetota bacterium | reverse complement strand
TGGACCGGGAGCTTGCTACTCTCGAGGCCTCCAGGTGCCTGCAATGTGATTTCTCTATACAGACAAGGACGGATGAGAGGTGCTTTCGCTGTGGAAGGTGCGTTGAGAGCTGCCTCCAGGGTGCACTGGAGATAGTGCGCAAAGAACCCTTACTTGGCCAGCGTGGGACCTGGTTCAACGACGGCCATTGGCAAACCGACGAGACCTCAAGGGTTGTCCATAATCCAGACCTCTGCGTCCAGTGTGGCATATGCACGCTAGTGTGCCCTAGCGAGAGCCTATCCTTTATCGGCCCCAAGTGATGTGATTGTGAGATATTTAAGCACAGACTCCGAGTAAATTTGGCTCTAAAGAAGGCAAAAGCGTAAAATATCCTATCAGGCCTTTTCAACCTGGGTCGGCAGGGGATGAAAATCTACCCCTTGCCCTAATTCCGACCATCTTCTCAAAATTATCGGCCTAATGAAGCTGGCCTTCCAAGGCCTTGAAGCGCCTTATGGTCTCCAGTTCACTCTCCAACCCCGCCACCCCTGTGGCTGCCAAAGGCGCGGAGCATGGTCTTACACAAACCCTTTCATTGACTAAGCGAGGGACACACCCTTGCGAGCCTAATAAGAAACGGTGCAAACCCCAAAGTGGTACAAGGGCTCACGGGTCACCGAAACATAAAAATCACTTTGGATACATGCGGTGAAGAGAGCAGGAATCCAAGACTTTCGATTTCATGATTTTCGTCATGTTTTTGCCAGTCACCTGGTAATGTCAGGTGTGGATCTTACCGCCGTGAAAGAGCTGCTGGGCCATAAGACTCTGACAATGACCCTAAGGTATTCACACCTAGCGCCCGGACATAAGGTGAAGGCTGTAGAGTTGTTTGATAGTGAGGTTAACGAATCTGAACTATACAAAAACTATACAATTTCAAACGAAAGTAACGAAACGCCCAGCCGTAAGTCCTTGTAAGATATGGTGGAGGATAAGGGAGTCGAACCCTCGACCTCTTGAATGCCATTCAAGCGCTCTCCCAGCTGAGCTAATCCCCCACCTGAGAAGATTTTCAGAATAACGGGGCGGGATCCAAGGCACCTCTGGCCCACCGCCTTGGAACCTAACTTATAATCCATATCTGCGTGTGTCAAGTTTTTTATTGGAAGTGCAAAGACATTATGATATTATGGCTTACGGCAAATTCGATCCCACCGGTTTACCATGCGAAAGAATGCATACAACTTCTCTCAACTGGAGCCCAAATGGCGTGAATACTGGGAAAAGTGCGGGCTCTTCCGTATGCAGACGGATTCCGCCAGGGAGAAATTCTACTGCCTGGTGATGTTCCCCTATCCCTCAGGCACGCTGCACGTCGGCCATGCCCGGAACTACGTCATAGGGGACGTGGTGGTGCGCTACAAGCTGATGAGGGGGTTTAACGTCCTCTCGCCGATGGGCTGGGACTCCTTCGGCCTGCCCGCAGAGAATGCTGCTATAAAGGAAAAGATACACCCCGCCGTATTTACCTCGAACAATATTACTGCCATGAAGGGCCAGCTCCTCAGATGGGGCACGGGTTACGACTGGAGCAGGGAGATGAACGCCTCCAACCCGGATTATTACAAATGGACCCAGTGGATATTCTTGAAGCTGTACGAGAAGGGCCTTGCCTACAGGAGGAAGGCGTTCGTGAACTGGTGCCCGTCCTGCTCAACGGTGCTTGCGAATGAGCAGGTGGTGGAAGGCCGCTGCGAGCGCTGTGACAACCCCGTCACACAGAAGGACCTGGAGCAGTGGTTCTTCAAGATAACCGATTATGCACAGAGGCTCCTGGACGACCTGGAACGCCTCGGGCACTGGCCCGAGAGGGTCAAGCTCATGCAGCGGAACTGGATCGGCAGGAGCGAAGGGGCCAGGGCCGATTTCAAGATAGAGGCCACCGGCGAATCGCTCCCCTGTTTCACCACCCGGCCCGACACCCTGTACGGGGCGACCTTTATGGCCCTCGCACCTGAGCACCCCCTCATTGAGACACTGGTCGAGGGGAATCCCCGGCGGGAAGAAATCCTCCGCTTTGCGGAAAAGGCAAGGAAGGAGAGTCTTATCCAGCGTTCTGCCGCGGATGCGCCCAAGGAGGGCGTATTTACCGGTCATCACGTGATAAACCCGGTAAATAACGAAAAGATACCCCTCTGGGTGGCCAACTACGTGCTCATGGAGTACGGCAGCGGTGCGGTTATGTCGGTGCCGGCCCACGACCAGAGGGATTTCGAGTTTGCGCGGGAGCACGGCCTGCCCATAAAGGTGGTCATCCAGCCAGATGGCGAAAATCTTGACCCTGATACCATGGAAGAGGCCTTTATAGGCGACGGGGTACAGGTAGATTCCGGCCCGTTTGACGGACTCCCCAACAGGAAGGCGATGGACAAGATAACCGAATATCTGGCAGAAAAAAATCTCGGCGCCCATGCGGTGAACTACAAGCTCAGGGACTGGCTCATCTCGCGCCAGAGGTACTGGGGCGCGCCGATCCCGATAGTCTATTGTGAGAAGTGCGGCACCCTGCCCGTTCCGGAGGCGGAGCTGCCGGTGGTACTGCCTGATATCAAGGATTTTGGCTCGGCAAAAGGGAGCCCGCTGGCGATGGTAGAGGACTTTGTAAACACAAAATGTCCGCAGTGCGGCAAGAGTGCCCGCAGGGAGACAGACACTATGGACACGTTTGTGGACTCTTCCTGGTACTATCTCAGATACCTCTCCCCTAATGACGACAAAGAGGCCTTTGATTCTGACGTGGTGAACAGGTGGCTGCCGGTAGACCAGTACATCGGCGGTGTTGAACATGCCATACTGCACCTCCTCTACTCAAGGTTCATCACAAAGGTTCTATACGACCTTGGCCTTGTAGGTTTTCAGGAACCCTTCCAGAACCTCTTCACGCAGGGCATGATAATCAAGGGTGGCGCAAAGATGTCCAAGTCGAAGGGCAACGTGGTTAGTCCGGAGGCTATCATAGAGAAGTACGGTGCAGACACCCTGAGGCTTTATCTGCTCTTTATCGGGCCGCCGGAGAAGGATGCAGAGTGGACCGACAGGGCCGTGGTGGGGGGGTCCCGCTTTCTGAAACGGTTGTGGCAGAAGGTCACAACACACGCAGACGAGCTGAGGTCTGTGAAGAAATGGGAAGGGGACGTAGCCTCACTCCCCGATGATTCCAGGCATATCTACAGGGCCACCAACAGGGTCGTAAAAGAAGTAACCGAGGATATCGAGAGCTCATGGCATTTTAATACGGCCATTGCGGCCGTTATGGCGCTGTTTAATCAGGTGGAGAGATTTGAGCCCGGCGACCCTGCCTCCAAACAGGTCCTTCGGCACTCCCTGGAGAGTATCGCACTGCTGCTTTCTCCGTTTGTGCCGCACGTATGCGAGGAGATATGGGAGGCACTTGGCAACGGCCCCAGCATCTTTGAGCAGGGATGGCCCTCTTACGACGACAAAGCCATACAAGAGGAGCAACTGGAGATAGTGGTACAGGTCAACGGAAAGGTCCGCAGCAGGCTTACGGTATCCCCCGATACCGGGGAGGAAGAAATAAAGGCAATGGCCTTAGAGGACGAGAAGATAAAGGGGTTCCTTAACGGAAAAAAGGTCATAAACGTCATCTCGGTCCGACAAAAGCTGGTCAACATAGTGGTAAAGTGAACTGTTATAAAAACCTTGACACGAGTCCTAAAAGGTTTAGAATTTGCCGTAATGGGCCAAAACAGTGTGTGTTAGGGGGGGGTAATTTGGCAAAACTATCTGTCTTGTTTCTTAATTAAAGAACTCTCAAGGGGCTTTCGAGGTCTAAGATCAAACCCCGGTAATAAGAACCTAAGATAGCAAAACATGACGTTCTTAAAGGTCTCACTCTATAATCCATTAAAATCCGGTCAACAGGCAACAAGTTTCTATCCATTTAAAATTCCCTTATAGAGGCGATGAAATGAGACTTATATTTGTGTTTCTAATCAGCTTTATGATTATCTTTCCGCTGGGGTGTATATCGTATAACCCCGTGCATTGGGTCAAGGGCAAACCCGAAGAACGCTCCACGTACGATGCGTCCGGGCATGCGGTTACGAAAAAACCAGGCGGTGTCCCGGAATCTCCGGAAGATGCGCTAAGACCCCAAAGGCCAACTTCACCTCCGCCTGAGATCGCCGAAGAAGTATCGGTCCTGGAGACCTCAGAAAAGGCACTGGTAGTTACACCGATGGGGGGCGCCCTCGTTGAAGAAGAGGTTGTCGCCGCAGAAGAATTCCCCGTGTTTACTATCATATATTATGCAAGGGGTCCGGCAAGTCGGGCCAGGGGAGCTCCCTCAGATAAGCCCAGCTCCCGCCTATATAAAATGGCGAAGAAGACCCACATGACCCATAACCTGGAGAAAGGCCCATACGCAGCCTATTACCAGGAGGTCCGGAAGAGGGTAAAATCACACTGGAACTTCTTGTACAGTGACGTAAACGGGATAAATTATAAGACTAGCAGCAATCTTCCCGTAATAGTCGACGCCACGATTTACCCCACAGGGATTATCAGCGACGTAAACATTGTTAATACCGCAGGTAATCCGGTGTTGGCCGCTCTCGCCAAGGGCGCCATTGAGACAGCCCTCGTTGACAGATTCCCCCCTGGAATAAAGGCCGATTTTATCAGTCTCAGATTTCAATATTATTTTGAAGATTAGATGCCGTTTTAAGAAGGGACAGTTCCGTCGGCTCAGGGTGGTGTGATGGATTTTCTGCGTTTTAAGCAATCGTTCGAAAGAGCCAAACTCCTACCTGTATACGCCGTCTATGGTGAGGAGGAGTTTTTTATACATGAGGCGGTCTCGTTAATAAGGTCTCGTGTCCTGGGGAAAGAGGAGACCGGGGTCTCCCTTATAGAGATCGAGGGCGCTGAGGCTACCTTTCCCGCAGTTGCAGAAGAATTGGAGACGGCACCGCTCTTCGGTTCCGGGGGGAAAAGGCTGGTAGTGGTTTACGGGGCGGACAAACTGGTGGCCCGCAGCCGCAACCAACTAAAGGAGTACCTGGAATCGCCCTCCCCCTTCGGGCATCTGCTGCTTGTTTGTAACGAACTGGACCGGCGCACGTCCCTCTTCAATAAACTGAACCGGATGGGCGGCACCATTGCGTGCAAAAGGGTTCAGGACGAGCAACTTCCTTCCTGGATGATGGACAGGGCACAATCGTATGACAAGCGGATAACCCTTGACGCCTGTAACACTTTAGCGGAAAATGTAGGTAACAACCTTTCTCTACTGGCCGGGCACATAGAAAAGCTCACCATCTCGGTGGGTAAGCGGCGCGAGATAAGGCCCGAGGACGTAGAGGGGTTGGTAGGCACAGACCGCCTCCGTGACGTCTTTGAGCTGACGGGTGCCGTGGCCAGAAAGGATTTCCCGAAGGCCCTGAAGATTCTTGACCAGCTGCTGAGATTGATGAGACCCGGCGAAGAGATAGTAAGTGTAATCCCACCTCTTGCCTGGCAGATCAAGAGGCTCTGGCGCGCCAGACGTATCCTGGACGGCGGTGGAGACAGAGAGGCACTGACTTACAGCCTGCGTGTCCCCAGACGGTACGTGGACGACCTGGTGGAGCAGACCAGGCTGTTTTCCGAGGGTGAGCTCGAAAGGGACTACCGGTTTCTGCTCGAGACCGACATTGCGGGAAAGGTCAGCGCCGGTAATAATAAGATTGTCCTTGAGAACCTGATATTCAAGCTGTGCAGATAGATATTATATAGGAGATACGAGAGATGAAATTCTTCATCGATACCGCGGATGTTAAGGAGATACAAGAGGCCAACAGCCTTGGCATCCTGGACGGAGTTACTACGAACCCGACGCTTGTCTCCAAGACCGGCAGGCCGTTCATGGAGGTGGTCGAGAAGTTCTGCTCCATTGTCTACGGCCCCGTAATCCTTGAGGCTGTCAGCCTCAAAGTGGACGAACTGATTGAAGAAGCCAGAGGTCTTGCCAAGATT
>JAUXLO010000071.1 GCA_030623665.1 Planctomycetota bacterium | reverse complement strand
GGTTTCTGGAGGGGGTGCTGAAAAACAACCCGAACTACGTTGATTGCCTCTTGTATCTTGGAAATGCCTACACGGCCAGTGGAAGGTATGAGGAGGGCCTAAAGATTGATAAGAGGCTTGTGGAGCTCATGCGGGAAGACCCCATCGTGCACTACAATCTTGCCTGCAGTTATTCCCTTGTAGGTAATATCGACGCCGCAATAAAGGAACTGGAAGGCTCGGTAATGCTGGGCTACAAGGACGTTCAACATATAGAAGAGGACGAGGACCTGGAAAGATTAAGAGGAGATAAAAGGTACCGGGAGCTCATGGACAAAATTAAGGGGACAGATACGGTAGTGAAGGACAAAGAAAATAAGTAGGGGGGTCAGATGTCTTTACTACTGAGATGTTCACTGTAGACGGTAAGGATGCCCTCTAGTGTAAGATGAGGGACGGTCTTGTCTATTATTTGTATCTCATTTGCAAGGAGCCCTGCATCTCCACCGGTAGCCAAAACAACAGGCTTATCGCCCTGCTCCTCTGAGAGCTTTTTTGTAATCTTCTCTATTATTCCTATCATGCCCCAGTAAAGTCCGGACTTAACAGCCTCGTTTGTGTCTTTACCCACGGTACGCCGTGGTTTCTGTACCGATACTTTAGGCAGGAGCGCTGTACGCATGTGCAGTGCCTCCATGAGGGGCTTGAGCCCTGGTGCTATTGCCCCACCCAAGAACTCGCCTTTCTTTGATACGACATCTATGGTTACGGCAGTCCCCACGTCCACCACAATGGTTGTAGTGCCGGTCCTCTGGAAGGCTGCTAAGGCATTAAGCAGCCTGTCCACCCCGATCTCCTCTGGGTTTTTGGCCAGGATTGGTATGTGTATAGGTACGTCAGAGGGGATTTTGAGGGGGTTCCCATCCCACCTGGAATTTAACCAGTTGCAAAAGGCGTTCTCTGCCTTAGGATTAACGGAGGCCAATATGCAGTCTGAAGCACCTTGTAGGATAGAGGGGTCTACAGAAAGGCTCTCGAGGTGGGTACTGGAGGAACTCGCCATGAAGTGATTGACCAGCCGCTTGCTGTCAAGATCAAACAGGCCCAGGTGGATGTTTGTGTTGCCAATGTCTACGGCAATTAGCATGGATGATTATTGTATGGTAATGGTTTCCCTTGACCGTGTTTCGCTGGACAAGGCACTAAGTGTCTCAGCCACAACCTCAAGAAGGGGCTTCAGGTTGTTTCCCGTTTTGGCGGAGATAGTGTAGACGGGTTGTGATATAGCTCTTTCCAATGACTTGGCTGTTTTCTTGCAGAGGGTTTCGTTAACAAGGTCTGCTTTGTTGAGTGCGACTATCTCTCTTTTCTTTGAGAGTTTCGGGTTATACAGCTTTAACTCCTTTCTTATGATGCGATAGGTCTCAAGTGGGTCCGGACCACTCTTGGGGGCGATATCAATGAGGTGTAGTAGCAGCTTTGTGCGTTCTATATGGCGAAGGAACTCATCGCCCAGGCCCACGCCACTGTGGGCACCTTCAATTAGTCCGGGTAAGTCGGCCACCACTATCCTCCGGTATTCTTCTATCTCCGCGATGCCGAGGTGGGGATAGAGTGTTGTAAACGGATATTCAGCAATCTTTGGGTGTGCTTTGGATATGCGGGAGAGGAGGGTAGATTTCCCTGCGTTGGGCATACCTATAATGCCGACGTCGGCAACAAGCTTTAGTTCGAGCCTTAGCCAGCGTTCCTTGCCCTTTCCCCCCCCTTCGGCCGTTCGTGGAGTTCTGTTGGTCGAGCTGGCAAAGTGTTTGTTTCCTCTGCCGCCATTGCCACCCTCGGCGATACGTATCTGTTGTTCCGGTTCTGTAAGATCCTTCAGCACACGACCGCTGTCCCTGTCGCCGACTACGGTGCCCAGCGGCAGATGTATAATTAGGTCCTTCCCGGAGCGGCCTTGTTTGTTGGCTCCCTGCCCGTGGCGGCCATTCTCTGCGATGTATTTTATTTTGGAGGTGATGTCCATGAGTGTGTCTATTTTTTCGCTCGCGTGGAGAATTACGTCACCACCTTTTCCCCCGTCTCCGCCGTCCGGACCGCCTTTTGGTACGAACTTCTCCCGTCGGAAACTCACGCAGCCGTGGCCTCCGTCGCCTCCTTTAACGTAGATTGTGGCTTCGTCTATGAACATGCTGGTATGGTAGAAAAAAGGGGAGCAGTATATGCTCCCCTAATGTGCATAAGAGATTCCTGTGGTCAGGCTGTGGTTACGGGGTATAAACACTCACGCGTCTGCCCGTGTCGAAGCGCACTATTCCGCTTATTTTGGCAAACAGGGTATCGTCACGGCCCCGGCCCACGTTAAAGCCGGGGTGGAATTTGGTGCCGCACTGCCTAACTATTATGGAGCCTGCCTTTACGGACTCGCCGCCGTAGCGTTTTACCCCTCGATATTGAGGATTGCTGTCACGTCCGTTTCTGCTCGATCCTTGTCCTTTTTTATGTGCCATTGTTCCTGCCTCTTTTTATATTATACAATAATTTCCTTTATTTTCACCTGCGTAAAACGCTCCCTGTGGCCGCTTTTTCTCCTGTAGTCTTTCCTCCGTTTGAATTTGAAGACGTTTATTTTGTCTCCTTGTCTCGGGCCTTCTATTTCGCCTACTACCTTTGCCCCCTGAACAAGCGGCGTGCCAATCTTGCCTTTGTCATTACCCCCTACGGCCATCACTTCGTTGAACTCTATTCGGTCTGCCTCTTTCCGGCCTTCCATTAGGTCAATGAGGATGCTGTCTCCCGGTGACACCTTATACTGTTTGCCTCTATCCTTTATTATTGCATACACGTGTCTTACCTCTCCTTACAGGGCCATGGGCTTGCCGTTCGAATTGAAGTAATTCATTTTTATGTCGCCCATTCTCCATCCATTTTCTGCGGCGTGTTTTATTACTATTGTTTTATTGTAATGGTCTTCAAGTTCAGATATTTCTTTTCTCTTCTGATTCTGTAGGAACTGGGCTACCGGGTTATCCGCCACGACTTCTATGGTCTTAAGTGTATCGTTGTCGAGGACGGATCTTATATTTCTCATTATCTTGAGGCTGAGGCTTTCTATGGTCTTTGTGAACCCGGTTCCTAGGCATTCTGGACAACGTTCATGAACTACGTCTCTGAGGCTGTGCTTAACCCGTTGTCTCGTGAGCTCTACGATGCCGAACTTTGACGTCTTGAGCATTTTTGTACGTGCCTTGTCCTTCTTCAGGGCATCTGCAAGGGCCTTTTCCACGGTGCGTTTGTGGGCCTCCTGCTGCATGTCGATGTAATCTATTATAATGACTCCGCCGAGGTCACGCAAACGAATTTGTCGGGCAAGCTCATTTGTGGCCTCCATGTTGGTTCTAAAGGCGGTCTCTTCTGGGTCGGCACCCTTTTTGAACCGTCCGCTGTTTACGTCTATTGCCACCAGGGCCTCTGTCTGTTCTATAACCAGAGACCCTCCTTGCTTTAGAGGTATCTTCTTGTTGTTGATCTTTTCTATTTCGTCTTCGAGGCGATACTTGTGGAATATGGGTACTCTTGCCCTGTGTAACCTTACAATCTTCTCCTGTTTTGGCATTATCTGTTTCAAGAAGTCTCTGGTCTTCTCGTAAGTATCCTGCGAGTCAACGATTATTTCGTTAATGTCAGGGGCGAAGATGTCTCTGATAGTCCTGATGACCAGGTCGCTTTCCTGGTATATGAGTGAGGGGACGAGGCTGTTCGTCGTTCGTTCCTCCACCGCCTTCCACAGGCGAAGTAGATAATTAAGGTCTTTGGAGAGTTCCCTCTTGGTATGCCCCGCTCCGGCGGTACGAACGATAAGGCCCATGTTGGCCGGAGGTTTTAGTTCTTTGACGATTTGTTTAAGCCGTGTTCGTTCCTCCTCATCCAGGATTTTTCTTGATACGCCGTGTCTGGAGGCGTGGGGCATGAGGACTAAGTAGCGGCCCGGCAGGCTTACGTTGCTGGTAAGGCTCGGGCCTTTTTCACCAACGCCCTCCCTTATTACCTGTACCAGAAGTTCTTGGCCTGGCTTGAGTAAGGACAGTATCGGCCTTTGTTCCTTCCGGCTTCGGGTCTTCTCTGTTTTTTCTTTCTTGTTATCGGTGGTGTCCAGTACCTCGCTTACATGAAGGAAACCGTTTCTTTTCAACCCGGTGTCTATGAAGGCGGCCTCCAGGCTAGGTTCTATGTTAGACACCCTGCCCATGTAGATGTTTCCTACTGTCCGCCCCTTGGATATACGTTCGACATAGAGTTCTTCCAGCACGTTGCCTTCCAGGATGGCCATGCGGCTTTCTTCAGGTTCTACTACGTTTATCAGCATTTTTTTGCTCATCGTCTTAATTTTCCTCCCGGGAGGGAGAAAGATGGACAGCGTTTCTCGTTATCCTCAGCGTACAGTCTGTACCCATTTTTAGTCCGAGGGCCTTGAGGACTTCGTCTGGACGTGCTATGCCTTCCTTGGTAGGCTTGAGTTTTAGCAGGAGGGCACCATTCTCCAGTGTGATGGATACTATTGAGGAGCGAAGGTTAAAAAGCTTCTTTCCACCCTTCTTTTCCCTAGAAATTTGAAACTCTCTTTTTGCAAGGAATTCATTAATCCTCTTGTCTGTTATCTCTTTAGGAGGGGTCCCTTCAATTCGATAGACCAGCTCTTCGACACCGGAAGGGCTTTTAGGGGTAACCGGTTCGGCTGAAGTTATCACAAGGCCCGGTGGGAGCTGCGCCTTCAGGCACTCCCGTAATTTCTGCGGTGCAACCCACCGGGAGAGTTCTAACTCTATAACTTCATCGATACCCTCTATTCCCAGAGCCAGGGCCGTAGGGAAAGACATCTTCGGCCGCGGGTTGAACCCCTGGCTCATACAGATGGGGATATTAGCCCTCCTGATGGTCCTTTCGAACAGTCTCATCAGGTCGTGATGGGATATGAACCTCAAGATCCCAGTTTTCTGGAATCTGAGTCTGACCCGTATGCGTTGGGCCCTTCCTACAATATTTTTCTCTTCCAACTTAAAGGAATTTACCAGGGGCTACACCTGGGAGGCAGCCATAGGGTTTTTACCTAGAAGGCCTCGGGGAGAATTTCTTTGGTAATTTCTCTTAGGTAGTGTACCGATTTCTCCGGGTCGGCGAATCTGGACACCTCTTCTGCCACTTCCCTAGCCCTTTCAAATGTAGTGTTGCGTATAACCTTCTTTAGTGCGGGGATTATGGTGGGTGGGGCCACACTGAACTCTGTAAGGCCCAAACCCATCAAAAGCACCAGATATTCTAATTCACTTCCCATTTCACCACACATCGATACGGGAATGTTGTTATCTTCGGCCGCTTCGATAGTCATCTTGAGTAGCCGCAGTATTGCGGGATGCGCCGGGCTATACATCTTAGCCACAGTCTCGTTGTCCCTGTCTATGGCCAAGGAGTATTGGACGAGGTCGTTAGTGCCAATGCTAAAGAAGTCCGCTTCCGCTGCCAGCACATCTGCTATAAGAACTGATGACGGTACCTCTATCATAATCCCCATGGGTATATTCTCGTCAAAAGGTAGTCCGCTTCTATCCAATTCATCCATTGCCTCCCTGACCATTTCCTTTGCCTTGCGGAACTCCTGCAGGGAGGATATAAGCGGAAAGAGTATCTTTACGTTCTTTTTCAGGGCGGATGCCTTGAGGATTGCCTTTAATTGAGTGTTAAATATATTGGGGTGCTCAAAACAGTAACGGATGGAACGGCATCCCAGGAATGGATTTGCTTCCTTAAAGTCATTACCGTTGAAAAATTTATCGGCGCCTAAGTCTACCGTCCTTACAACGATGGGTCTTGTCTCAAGTTGCTCCACGGACTCAAGGTAAGATTTGAGGTGATTACCTTCACCGGGAGAGCTGCCCGCCTCGAGGAAAAGGTATTCGGTCCTGTATAGTCCGACACCGCTGGCACCGTAGCGTAGGTAGGTCTTAATTTCCTTGGGGAAATCGATGTTTCCAAGGATGGTTATTTCTCTACCATCAGGTGTCTCGGCCGGCTGGTCCTGTAGTTCTTGAGTGAGTTTGGTCTCAAATACGTGTATGGTCTTTTCTCTTTCTTTGTACTCATTTATCGTTTCTTCGTCAGGTCTTATTATTACTACGCCTTTGTTTCCGTCGATGATGACCGTGTCGCCCGGATAAATCTCCGTAGTGATACTGCCGAGACCTACTACGCCAGGTATCCCTATGGCGCGGGCCAGTATGGCGGTGTGGGATGTTCTACCGCCGGCCTCGGTGGCAAAACCCTTTATCTTTTCTGAGTCCAGAGACGCTGTATCCGAGGGCCTTAGGTCATGAGTAATGAGTACGACCTCTTCCGAGAGGTTCTTTAGCTCTTCGCGTTTTTCCCCCATCAGGTTGCCCAGCAACCTGTTCTCTATGTCAATTATGTCACCTACCCGTTCCCTTATGTATTGGTTCTCAACACTGTGGAATTTCTTTATATAGTCCTTTAAGACCATGGAAACGGCAAACTCTGCCGTGACCCAGAAGTTTTCTATCTTAGAGATAAATTGCTTCTTGAGATGCTCATCCCGTAATATCGTTCTGTGGGCCTCAAGGATGGTGGCTATTTCGTGCCCCAGTCTTGATGAAACCTCATTCTCAAGCTCTCGCATCTGCTTTTCTGCTGCTACTATGGCCTTCTTAAGCCTGTTTATTTCATGGGGCACCTGCACCTCGGAGATAAAGCTCCTCTTTACCCAGTAGCCGGTGCCTTCCAAAAGAAACGCCTTTTTTATTACTACGCCCGGCGCCAGGGCTATACCCTTCTTGACAACCATTGTTTGTTCGTTGAAGTTGCCGCTTACGAGGTTAGAGAGGGCATCCACTGCATTACTTGCGTCGTTGCCGTCTGCAATGATGCGTATATCAGTACCCCGCTCGGCGCCAAGGGTTAGCAGCTCTATGACACTCTTGCCGTTGACCTCTTTGTCCTTGGCCTTCACCCTGATGTCGGCAGAGTATCCGTTTGCTATTTCTGCAAATCGGGTGGCTGGACGGGCGTGTAGGCCGTCTGCATTTAATATCCGAAGTTGGCGATTTATGCTCATATTTGCTGAAGGGGCAATGGCTTTGCAGGTTTAGGTCAAGCTTCCAGTGGGGTGACTATCTACCTCTCTGAGGATCTCTATCATTTCTTCCTTGTCAGAAGCCGTGGTCATAAAGCGTCTAAAGTCACTATCCCTTATGAGTGTGGCGATCCTTTCAAGAGCCTGCAGGTGTGCACCAGCAGTTTCATTGGGGGATAAAAGAAGAAATACAAGGTGTACGGGCTCTCCGTCCAAGGCATCAAAATCTATCCCTTCTTCTGAACGTGCGACCGTTACTAACAGCCGTGACACGCACCCGTGTTTTGCGTGAGGTACTGCCACTCCACCGCCTATTCCAGTACTGCCAAGCTGCTCCCTTTTCATAAGTGCAGCCATTACGCTATCGACTTCCTTGGCAGGGACCTTGTGGGACCGTGTAAGGGCCCCGACCATTTCCGTGATAGCATTTTTCTTATCTCTGACCTTTAATTCATATATTATTGCCTCTTCGACAAGGAAGTCGACCAGCTTCATCTAATCCTCCAAATTAAGAAAAGGCCCTATTGTCGAACAGGAGTCTACGTCAATCGCTAGCGTCAAAGTATCTTTGTATGGAGCGCTCTTCCAAGACCTTTGCTCATGACGGGCCTTCCGCCGGGCCAGTCGATGAGGTCCCCCACTTCTTTGGCCTCTTTTGGTATAGTTTTTCCTTACGGCGAGTTAACTGCCTTTCCAATTTATCCGTCGCCCTGTCTATGGCTGCATAAATGTCGCGGTCAATGACCTCTGCTATGAGTATCGAGCCCTTGGCCGCGGAGGCAATCATCTCCGCACGGTGTCTCTCGCTCTCTACGTCCAGGTTTACCTGTACCTGAATAAGCCGATCATAGTACTTCTCTAGCTTCTTGACCTTCTTCTCAGCGTAGCCCTTTATGGCATCAGTTATGCTGAGATGCCTTCCAGAGACTATTATATTCAATAAGGGAACCTCATCCCTGATTTTCCAAAAATTAAAGGAGTTTTCCAGTCGTATTGTACTTTTTAGGGCCTAGGTAGTCAAGGATATTAAGCTCCGGCCATCATTCGCCTAGATTTCGCAATAGTAAGGACATAGACCCTTCTTGCTCCAGACTCTTTGAGGACCCTGGCACATTCTGACGCAGTAAGGCCAGAGGTAAAGACATCGTCCACGAGAAGTATGTCCTTTTCTTTGAATTTGGCAGGTTTCTTGACTAAAAAGGCACCGCGGACATTCTCCTCACGTCGATAATAGGGTTGGTTCGTCTGGGAAGGGGTATTCCGGACCCTTTTTAGGCCTCCTGTGCACACATCTATGCCAAGAGACCTTCCCGCATTTCGCCCCAAAAGCTCTGCTTGGTTAAAACCCCGCTCTGCCCTCTTTCTGCTATGCAGGGGTACAGCCACTACCATATTTACATCGGTTGGGCGTGGGTCGATTTCCTTGACGTATCGAACCAGTAGCTCTGCCAGGGGTTCTGCCAGGAATTCCTGCCTTCCATATTTGAATTGATGTATAAGTTCTTTTGTGACACCTTCGTAATAGGTGGCAGAAAAGGCGCCGTCGAACCTGAAGCTGCGGG
>JAUXLO010000151.1 GCA_030623665.1 Planctomycetota bacterium | reverse complement strand
TACGGCGAGCGCGCCGCCTTCGGGCGCATAATCAACGACATGGTCAGAAAGCGTGAGCTTAAGGCCCCCGTAGTCATCGGCAGGGACCATTTGGACTGTGGCTCTGTGGCATCGCCTTATCGGGAGACGGAGGATATGCAGGACGGCAGCGACGCCATCGCGGACTGGCCCCTGCTTAACTTTGCCCTTAACGCAATCTGCGGAGCAAGCTGGGTCAGCTTCCACCACGGCGGCGGCGTGGGCATAGGCAACTCACTCCACGCCGGGATGGTCATCGTTGCCGACGGCACAAAGGAGCGCGACGAGAGGCTTGAGCGGGTGCTTACCGTTGACCCCGGTATCGGCATAGCCCGCCACGCCGACGCAGGCTACCAAACCGCCATCAAAACCGCCAGAGAAAAGGGTGCTAATATACCCGAGTAGGATGGTGTTAAAAAATTTTATGCTTAGTATTGCACTTTGAATACAAATCATGCTAAGCTTCTTCCAGCGCCGCAGTGTGCCAAACCTAAAGCAGCCGTTAATCCTGCCTGCAGAAAGGGGAGTGGAAAATGTCTGAAGCTGCGGAAGTAAAAGGACTGAAGAACAAGATTACAAGGGCAAAGAAGGGCTTAAGAGAGAAAAGGCACGCCTTCACTACGTTGAATACTGCCAAAACCAAGCTCCTCAAGGAAGGGCTTATCTCAAGGGCGAAACTAAGAGAGTTCTATGAGCTTGTTGAGTCAAAAAAGGGCCTGCTGGCGGATATCACGAACAACGTAAAAACGCTGGGAGGCCTGAACGACCAACTGGATAGGGCAGAGAGGGGCCCTCTGGGCTGGTTATGGTACATCCTGACCTATCCGTTCCGGCTGCTCTGGAATTTGATCAAAAAACTCTCCAAACCCCTGACCATGGCCGGTGAGGAGGAAGGTCTGGAATTAATTGCCACAGAACTGTTTGAGGGGGCTGTCGTACTGTAATCTAAAGACAGTTTGCCCAGGGCATGGTCTATCCTTACAAAGAATGGCGGCTGGGTCATGTAATGCGGTATGCATATCCGCCTTAGGCGCGACTAGAGGCTAATCTGGCCTTCGGCGGAGCTTTGCCGTAATTCAGGCGAACCTATGGCACGGGCCGGCCTTACGCAGACCTCGGCAACGGCCTGTTTTCCACCGTAGTATCCATCCTTTCTAAATACCGTGTTACGCTGTATAATGCGTACACGCCGGTACACAAATCTGATTTTCCTTGATTACACGGAGAGGCTTCTGATAGAATTTTTAGGCTATGGACGCCAATCAGATTACCATAGAAGATTTCACCCGGATAGACATGCGGGATGCCTATATAAAATCTGTTGAAGACCATCCAAATGCCGACAAGCTCCTTATACTCAAGATAGACGTCGGTGACGGCATAGAGGACAGACAAGTTGTCGCCGGCATAAAGGGTTACTACAGCCCTTCGGAATTAATAGGAAAAAAGATAATTATCGTAAACAACCTGGCGCCGGCGGTACTCAGGGGTGTTGAGAGCCAAGGCATGCTGCTGGCAGCCCAGGACGGCCAGAAGGTGGTCATCCTCAGCCCGGAGAAGGACGTAAGCCCAGGGTCAAGTGTCAGGTAGCAAAGCAAAGGCAATAACGGGCATTAATATAATATTATGAATCATAGCAAATGGGACATAAATACCTTAGAGACGTTAGACACCCTCATAGCCAAGGGAAAGGGTGTAAGGGGTATGTTTGGGTCCGCCCAGGGCCTCCAGGAGGAGGCGTTTGAGGAGTGGAAGACCAGTTCACTGGATTTTTTATTGGATGAACTGGGCGAGGACAGCCAGTTCTACAAAGACTTTGCCACACGCGTGAACAAGGCAACACTGTCGACCTGCAATATAGGGGTAGGCGTACTCACGGCGGTTAAAAATTCGTTGGAGGAGTCCAAAAAGGCTGAACCGCCACCACCCGCGGCTGTTGAAAAGGGAGAGGAGGAGCTTCTGGAAAAACTTCGCTCTGCAACAAAAGAGACCACCAAAAAAGAACCTGTTACCACAACAACTCCAGGAAAACAATTATGGAAAAAAGCAAAGGCGAAGAAAACACCCGCGCCCATTAAGGACAAGGAGAAGGAGACACAGCCACCTGAGCAGCCTCACCAAGCACCAAAACGCCCCCCTAAAAAGAGGCCCGTTAAGAAGGGGCCCCGTGAAGTGGAGCAACCCTCTTGCATGGAGATGCTTGAGAACATGTTGTGGCAGGCCAAGGTTCAGCTCTCCCAGGGACACAAGGACGCCGCCGCAGTACTCTGCGGTGCCGTGTTAGAGGAGGCGTTGAAGTGGATGTGCGCCAGGCACAACATCGCCGCCAGGGAGTGGGACACCACAGGGAACCTCAGTGACAAACTCCGGAGCAAAGGGGTTTATGACGAGTCTATGCATAAGAAGCTTGTATCCTGGTGGTACCTGCGTGAAGATGCCCAATCCGTAAATTTTGACTCCTACGACAAGAAGGACGTGGCGACCATGATAAAGGGGCTGCAGGACTTTCTAAAGGATTATACTTCTACTTCTACGCCTACAGCCCAAGACCCGGATAACAAGGACAGCGAGGTGCGGGTGCATGGTCAGTAACGAACTTTATCCCCTAAAATTCCGGAGTATTTTAAAGAGAACCCCATGGGGTGGCGGGAGGTTGGGAACTTTTTTCGGAAAATTTGGAAAGGACGTGCCGCCCGACGAAGGCATCGGCGAGGCCTGGGAGGTTGCTGACCTCGACAGCGACAATAGTATCATCGCCAACGGCATCTATAAGGATATGCGTCTGCACCAACTCCTGGACGGCCCAAGGGTGAATGACGTACTTGGGCATGAATACAGACGCAGGCACGGAGACGAGAACAGATTCCCGCTGCTGGTAAAGTTTATTGACACTGCCGACAGGTTATCCCTTCAGGTCCACCCCGACGATTCTTATGCCAGGGCCAACGAGGCCCCCGGGGCGTCCGGGAAGACGGAGGCATGGTATGTCATACACACGGAGCCGGAGGCGTGGGTAATACGAGGTCTGCGGCCCGGCACCACCCGCGACGGTCTTGAAAGCTCCCTGGGCAACGGCAGTTTGGAAGAGTGTTTGAATTTCTTGTCCGTCAGGCCGGGCGACGTAATATTTATACCGCCGGGTACTGTCCATGCTATCGGCCCCGGGATAATTCTACTTGAGGTACAGCAGAACTCGGACATTACCTATAGGCTGTATGATTGGGGCCGGGCGAGGGAGTTGCAGGTAAAAAGGGCCATGGACGTAATAAACTTTGCACCCCCGGACGAGCATGGACAGAACAAGGCGCAACCTGCCCTGCTCAGCCCGGCACCAAGAAAGAGGGAATTACTCCTGCAATGCGAGAAGTTTGCACTGGAGTCCTTGGAACTAAGCGAGCAATGCGATATAGATAATAAGCGCACGTTTCACGTCCTTATCGTTATCGAGGGCCTGAGCAAGATCGTTTACGGGCGGTCGGAGTGCCTTGAGGTCTCCGCAGGTGAGTCGGTACTAATACCTGCTGCGCTTCGGGGCTATACGCTGTGGCCGCAAGGGCGGTCTAAAATAATCAAGGCCAGTCTCCCCCTCTAGCTCGACAGATGGTATAATCTATTAAATGGAACGGCTTCAGAAAATACTGGCGAACGCAGGCATAGGCTCCCGGAGACACTGTGAGCAATTGATCGCCACCGGCCACGTTACGGTTAACGGAAAGGTGGTGAGGGAGATGGGTGTCGCCGTAGACCCTCGGGAAAGTGAGGTGTGTTACGACGGTGTCCCCATACGTGAACAAAAGAAGGTCTACTACCTGCTCAATAAACCAAGGGGCTTTGTGTGCAGCAACCGCGATGAGCTTGGCAGACCCAGGGCCGTAGACCTCCTCCGCGACGTCCCGCAGAGGGTATACACCGTAGGGCGGCTCGACGAGGACAGTGAGGGCCTGATAATAATCACCAATGACGGGGAATTTACAAACCTCCTGTCCCATCCCCGGCACGGCGTCCCAAAGACCTACCATGTGGAGGTAGACGGACGCGTTGAGAGGAACAGCATAAAGGGCTCTCTGGGCAGGGGAGTCTGGCTCTCTGAAGGCAAGACCCTGCCTGCCAGGGTAAAAGTTGTCCGGAGAGGGAGGAATAACACCGTCCTCGAGGTAACGCTCCGAGAGGGGCGGAACAGGGAAGTTAGAAGAATACTCGCCAAGCTCGGCTTTGCGGTCAGGTCTCTGAAGAGGGTCAAGATAGGCTGGCTGTCAGACCCAAGGCTTAAGCCGGGAAGGTACCGCCGTCTCGGTAAGCATGAAGTAGCCAGGTTCTTTTCCTTTATGAAGACACAGACGGCCTCCAGGAGCCGATTACAGGTTACAAAATGACACAACTACTTAAGGCAAGAGATGGCATAACAACCGAAGAGATGCGCCGTGTGGCCCAAGACGAGGGCTGTGACACGGAGGTCCTCAGAAGGAATATC
>JAUXLO010000127.1 GCA_030623665.1 Planctomycetota bacterium | reverse complement strand
GGCCGTCAATATTACTATTACCAAAAAACTGGTGATAGAAACACCAACGGCAATGCTTGCCCCCGTTCTGTAGTATGGATAGGGCCATAAAAACAACAAATTGGCGAGTCCGGGAAAAGGGGTAAGCCAGGTGACCAGAATCATTATAAGAAATTTTCCAAACCCTACATTCGTCGCCCTTCCCATTCAACACCTCCCTGGAACTTTCCCAATATGAGCGAAGCGAAGAATTTCATCCTTCACTCCGTTTCAACCCCTTCTTCTTCAGGTTGCGGTCTCCGCATTTCGTTCCCTTCGCAGGGACAATTCATGCCACGTCAAAAGGGAATTCGCCTTGGCAAAAATCGCCTCTACAGGACTCCCTTCGTAGAGGGCACGTCTTTTACCCTCTTGTCCAGTCTCACTGCCTCTGCGAGGGCCCTGGCAAGGGCCTTGAAGATGGCCTCAGCGACGTGGTGGCTATTGGTCCCGTAGGGCACGTTCACGTGGAGGTTGATTGCGGCGTTGGTGCAAAGGGCATGCAAAAACTCCTCCACCAGGGTTGCGTCAAAGTCGCCTATCTTCTTATTCATAAGGGGCGCATTAAATACGAGTGCGGGCCTGCCGCCCAGGTCTACGGCAACGTTTGCCAGGGCCTCCTGCATGGGAACGCTGGCGTTACCAAAACGCACCATCCCCCTCTTATCCCCAAGCGCCTCTTTCAGGGCCTGCCCGAGGCATATCCCGACGTCCTCCACGGTGTGGTGGTCATCCACCTCACGGTCACCCTTTGCCGACACCTTTAGATTAAAGAGCCCATGCCTCGAAAAGAGGTCCAGCATGTGGTCGAAAAAGCCCACGCCCGTAGAGCCCTCGCATCGGCCCTCTCCGTCCAGTTCCAGCGTCAGCCTTACGTTTGTCTCTTTAGTCTTTCTGTCTACCTGTGATCTTCTCATCTATTTGCCTGCGCTCTTTCCGGTCTCGCACAGCACCTCAGACAGGGCCCCAAGCATGGTATCTATCTCTTCCCTTGTACCTACGGATATCCGCACACAATCCTCAAGCCCGCGATAATTGATGTGCCGGACGAGTATCCTCTGACGCTTTAACTGCTCATAGATTTCCCCTGCGGTGGCGGCGTCCTTGCAGCGGGCGAATACAAAATTTGCCTGAGACGGGTAGACAAAAAAGCCCATCTCCCTAAGCGATTCAGAGAGATAGCCCCTTATTCCCTTAATCCTGTCTACATTCTCCCTCAGGTGTTTCTGGTCGTCCAGGGCTGCAACAGCGGCGGCCATGCTGAGACGGTCCACATTGTAAGAGTCCTTCACCTTTATAAGGCCCTCTATAAGCCCCTCCTGAGCGATACAGAAGCCCAGCCTGAGGCCCGCCAGGCTGTAGGACTTCGATAACGTCCTCAATATGATGACATTCGGGTTGTCCTCCACCAGTGAGAGGCAGTTTGCATCTGCAAAGTCCACGTACGCCTCATCAATCGCAAGCACCCCGTCTATCTGCCTGGCCAATCGGGCCGCCTCATCGGGCCAGACCATCGTCCCTGAAGGCGAGTTGGGGTTGCAGAGGAAGGTAATCCTTGCTCCCTTCACTATTATGTCTTCGGGCAGTGAGAAACCCTCATCAAAATCAACCTCCACCACCTCGGCCTCCTGCACATCGACCAGGGTCTTGTATAACAGATAGGTTGGGTAAGGAAATACCACCTTCTCACCCGATCCCGCAAACGCCCTCACAATGACCCCCAGGAGTTCATCAGAGCCGTTGCCCACCAGCACCCTCTCAGGCCGTGTGCCAAGCACCTCTGCCACCTTTTCCCTGACCCTGGTGGCCATCGGGTCCGGATACAGCCTGAGACTCGACCCGGCGGCGGCCTTCACGGCAGCCAGGACCTTGGGGGACGGCGGGAAGGGGTTCTCGTTGGTATTTAACTTTACATAATCCCCTTCCTGGGGCTGCTCGCCCGGCACGTAGCCTTTCATCTTCTCTATGTTGTCACGGAAGAGACTCATTTAAGCCGCAACCTCACCGATTGTGCATGTGCAGGAAGGCCCTCTGTCTCGGCCATAGTTATAACGTCCTCTGCCGCCTCCTTCAAGGCCTCCCTTGAGTACGAAATAACGCTCGACCGCCTCAGAAAGTCGTTCACGCCCAGGCCGGAGAAAAAACGGGCGGTGCCACCTGTGGGCAGCACGTGAGAGGGCCCCGCTATATAATCCCCCACCGCCACAGGTGAAAAATCTCCCAGGAATACCGTCCCCGCATGCCTGAGTTTAGGCAACACGGCCGCAGGGTCTTTCAGGTGAAGCTCAACATGTTCCGGGGCAATCGAGTCTACAATCTCAACGGCCTCTTCCATGTCACGGGTCACCACCATAATGCCCAGACCCTGGAGGGACTCCTTCGCAAGTTCCCTGCTGGATAACCCCCCAAGCTGTTTATCTATATCCGCCCCCACGTCCTCGGCCAACTTTCTTGACGGTGTTACCAATATAGCCACACCGGGGTGCTCGGCCTGAGAAAGTAGGTCTGAGGCGATAATGGTAGCATCACCCCTTTCATCGGCCAGGACCACCACCTCACTGGGTCCCGCCAGCATGTCCACATCTACGTAGCCATACACCTCCTTCTTGGCCATTGTGACGAAGACGTTCCCAGGACCGACTATCTTATCCACCCTGGGCACCGTATCGGTGCCGAAGGCCATCGCTGCAATGGCCTGCACACCGCCTATCTTGTAGACGTCCGTAACGCCTGCCTCCCTGGCTGCTACAAGTCTCTCCGGCGATACCCTTCCATCTTTATCCGGGGGTGTACACATAACTACCCTCTCCACGCCGGCGACACGCGCCGGCACGGCACACATGAGCACGGTAGAGGGGTACGATGCCCTGCCACCGGGGACGTATATGCCTGCCTTATCTATCGGCCTGTAAACAAGCTCCAGCGATACACCGTCGGCCGAGAATTTATCGGGCGCATTTATCTTAATATGGTCTTGAAATGCGACAATATTGTCTCTTGCATTTTTGATCGCCTTTAAGATGGACTTATCAACCCTGTTATAGGCACCTTCTATCTCTTCATCGGTTACTCTTAGTTTATCCCCGGTAATGGATACACCGTCAAAGGCGGAACTATAAAAGAGCACGGCCTCATCACCTTTCTCCTTCACGTCGGCCAGGATGCGCCTGACGGAATCAATCGGTGACAATTCTTCACCAAAGACCTTCGCAGATATCCCGGCGTCGGCACTCTGGGCGAATGAGCCTTCAAAGGTGTTGAGGCGTTTTTTGATGCCCTCGACTAATTTGGTACGGTCGCACTCTGAGGTGCTTACAATCTTCATCACCAGTCCTTATTGGGGCTGCGCCCCCTCTGTTTTCCCAATGGAGCGGACGCCGTCGCCTATGGATATGGGCCCCCCGCGTGCCAGACCCGATACCTGAGAGGGGTTAACGTTGAGCCGGTGTTCGCCTCCAGACCTGTATCCCAGCGACTCGGCCATCATGGCACCGCTGAGGGTCTGGCTCTTCGCCTCAGCTCCCGTCTCGGCCTTCCACAGGGGCTTTATAGTACAGATACTGAGTCCATCCTGGACATGGGCCGCGGTTACGTAGCCCTTGACCGTCTCAAGTCTTCCCAGTCCTTTATCGGTGTCGGGGTCTTTCACCTCATCGTCGCTCATAGCAAATACAACAAAGGGCATACCCTCGTAGACACCCTGCCTGCGGCCAATATTTATCACCACGTTGTACTCATCGAGTATCCTGGCTATCTTTCCCTCTACCGGTGTCAAGGAAGTATCTCCTAATTTCATGAATATTCTATACTTAAGCGAGTTCGATTATATTTTTCGCAAGATATATTGTCAAGGGAAATGGGGTGGCTTTGACTTTGGGACGGGAGGAAATATAATACATGCGCTACTTGGAGGGTTTGGTGACTCGTACTACAGGGCGATATGCCGGAGATTATTGTAGTGGCAGAGCTTGCTCTGCTAAAGTAAGTCGAGCAAGTCGTGCCAGAGGCATGACTATATTTAGAAGATACAAGACTTATTTAGGAAGTATAGGGCAGGGGCTCTGTCCCCTGCTACAAACTGACAGACAGAGCTAAAGGCCTGTTCCTACAAGAAAACAACATGCCGGTCATAATCGGGATTGATGAAGCGGGCTACGGGCCAACTTTAGGTCCACTGGTCATCACGGCCACGGCCTTTGACGTGGCAGGCAGCGGCAGTACAAGCAGTCCCGACCTCTGGCACATACTCAAGGAAGCAGTGTCCCACCCCCCGGGTGTCAAAGGACAAACCGACCGACGGATACTAATCGCCGACAGCAAGAAACTTTATTCCGCCAAAAAGGGGCTTCGCAGACTTGAGGATGGGGCCCTTGCCTTTCAGATGTGCCTGGGCGAAAAGGTCTCTGACCTGAGAGGCCTGCTAAGTTCACTCTACTGCTACGACGAACGGCTACTCAGGGCCTATCCCTGGTACCATGACAAAAAACTTGGCTTGCCCCTCGCATCGAACACTGCAGATATCACGCATAAGCATGCCAAACTAAAGGACGTACTGTCATTTAACGGGGTAAGATACCTGGCCGCCAGGAGTGCGGTTATTTCACCCTATGAGTTCAACAGAGAAGTAGCCAGGGTAGGCAATAAGTCCTTGTTACTATTTAATAACTGTGTTAATCTAATTATTGATCTGTGGAAAAAATACCCGGAGCTTGAGATATTTTGCGACAAGCACGGCGGGAGGGATAAGTATGGTGCCATGCTTGCAAAAGCCTTTGCAAATTCAAGGGTAAAGACCTTATCAAGGGACGGTAAATCCTCCTCGTGCTATGAGGTAAGGGATGGGTCAGGAGACAGGAGGATGAGGATATCATTTCTGAAAGGCGCTGAGGAGGCACACCTGCCCGTAGCCCTGGCGTCGATGTACAGTAAGTATGTCAGGGAGTTACTGCTCAGGCTTTTCAATGGTTTCTGGCAGGAGCGCCTTCCCGGTCTCCGGCCCACGGCGGGCTACCCTGAGGATGCGCGACGATTCCTGAGGGATATAAGTGGCCTAAAAACCCGTCTTGGTATAAGCGACGAGATACTGGTAAGGGACCGGTAGAAGGATTTTTTTGCGGCGTTGTTTTAGCAGCCAGCCGTACAGGAAAGGGACATTGAGATGGGCGTAAACATAGCGGTAGTCGGTACCACTGGTGCAGTGGGTACCGAGATGCTGAGGATACTGGAGGAGAGGGATTTTCCGTTAAAGGAATTGAGGTTACTTGCCTCCAGCCGTTCCGCAGGGAAGAAGCTGCCGTTTAAGGGAAAAGAGCTTACAGTGGAAGAGCTTCGCGCCGGCTCCTTTAAGGGTGTAGACATAGCACTCTTCAGCGCCGGTGGTGCGGTAAGCAAGGAGTTTGTGCCCCACTGCGTGAAGGCGGGTGCCGTTGCGGTTGATAATACCGCCGCCTTCCGGATGGACGAGGACGTGCCCCTTGTCGTGCCTGAGGTAAACCCCGAAGAAATCACCCGGCACAAGGGGATTATAGCAAACCCCAACTGCTCCACCATACAGATGGTCATGGTTCTGAAACCAATTCACGACGCCGCCGGGATAAAGAGGGTAGTAGTGTCCACCTACCAGGCCGTCTCAGGCGCGGGGTGGC
>JAUXLO010000034.1 GCA_030623665.1 Planctomycetota bacterium | reverse complement strand
ATCTGGTAGGTGCGCCTGTCTCCAAATTTTGGCGGCGATTCGGCCGCATCCCGGAACGGGCCGTAGAAGGATGAGGCGTACTTCGCTGCATACGACATTATCGGTATGTTGTGGAATCCTTCCCCGTCAAGTACCTGCCTTACTGCACCCACGCGGCCGTCCATCATATCGCTGGGCGCAACTATGTCGGCGCCGGCCTTGGCATGGGATAGGGCGGTCTTTTTGAGGAGTTCCAGCGTGGCGTCATTGTCAACGTCAAATCGTCCGGTGCGTTTATCCTTTACTACGTGGCCGCAGTGACCGTGGTCCGTATACTCACAGAGGCAGACGTCCGTGATTACCAATATATCCTTTGTCTTCTCCTTTATTGCTTCTATTCCCCTCTGCACGATGCCGTCATCGGCGTAGGCGCCCGTGGCCTGGGGGTCCTTGGCCTCCGGGATGCCGAAGAGTATCAAGCCGGGAATCCCCCGCTTTTCCAGCTCCTTCGCCTCCTTGGCCAGGACGTCAGCGGACATCTGGTAGTTGCCCTTCATGGAGGCGATTTGCTTCCTTACGCCCTTACCCGGCCTCACGAAGAGGGGCATTATCAGGTCGTTCACGCTGAGGTCTGTCTCCCTGACAAGCCTCCTGATCGCCTCTTTGCTGCGAAGCCGCCTGGGACGGTAGCTTGGAAACAACATGCAGTACCATCTCCTTTATAAATAGGGACTAAAGGGCACATTATAGGATTGCCACAAGCGGTTGTCAAACCGTTTGTGCTTGACAAGGCTTACAGGCCGGGCTAAAATCATTATTGTTCATAAGATTGTTCTATTCCTTGCCTTAAGGACAATCCTCAATGGAATTCTTTCAAAAATACAGAACCAACATAATTCTATTTGTTTGCACTGCGTGCACCACTTATCTGGTCAACGGCCCGTATTATTCCATGGCCATAATGACCATACTCCTGTCCCATGAGATGGGACACTTTGTCATGTGCAGGAAATACGGCGTGGAGGCTACGGCGCCGTTTTTTATCCCCGTGCCCTTTCCGCCCTTCGGCACGTTCGGTGCACTGATTAAGATGCGGGGCCACATTCCCAGCAAGAAGGCGCTGTTCGACATAGGAGCAGCGGGCCCCCTGGCCGGACTGGTCTTTGCCATCCCCGCTGTCATCATCGGGCTCAGCCTCTCAGAGGTGCACGCAGTGCCTACCACCGAGGACACACATTATATGGGACTCGGCGAACCCTTGCTCTTTACCTTCCTTGCCAATGCGGTCGTCGGAAACGTGCCGGAGGGATTCGACATATACCTCCACCCGATTGCGTTTGCGGGTTGGGCGGGGTTATTTGTAACTGCATTAAACCTCCTGCCCATAGGACAACTGGACGGCGGCCACATCATCTACGCCCTCCTCGGAAGAAAAAGTGAGCTTGTCTACAGGATGGGTATTTTTGCGTTCTGTTGTATAGCGGTGTTTTACTATCCGGGATGGTTACTGTTCGCCATGCTGTTACTCGTTTTTGGGTTTCGCCACCCGGCGCCCCTGGACGAATTCACCGGGCTTGACAGCAGGAGAAAACTGATAGGTGTGGCCCTGCTCATTATCTTCGCAGTGTGTTTTACTCCTGCGCCGTTAAAATTCGAGGCACCTTAAGCGATGTAATAGGCGAAAGTGCAGTTTTTTGCCGAGTTCCCGACATGAAGAAAAAGGCGGTTATAGCCATGAGCGGCGGTGTGGACAGTAGTGTCGCCGCCTACCTGCTGAGAGAGCAGGGCTACGACGTAGTTGGGTTGTTTATGAGGATGGGCAACCTGTCCGGGGCCGCTACGGCAGATGAGCCCAGGGCCAGGAGCTGTTGCAGCGTGGAGGATGCGCATGACGCGGAGAGGGTAGCAGAGTCCCTTGACATCCCCTTCTACGTGCTCAATTTCAAGGGGGCGTTTGAGGGGTTGGTTGACTATTTCTGTGCCGAGTATACGCGGGGCAGGACGCCCAACCCGTGCATAATATGCAACCAGACCCTGAAATTCGGTAAACTGCTGAGATTTGCAGGTGATATTGGCGCCGCTTACCTTGCAACGGGTCATTATGCAAGACTGGCACTGACGGGGAGGCGTTATAGCTTAAAGGCCGCTCGTGACGGCCGGAAGGACCAGTCCTACGTACTCTTCCCCCTGTCACAGGAGCAACTTGCGCACGCCCTCTTCCCCCTGGGGGAGTGGACCAAGGAGGAGGTAAGGAAAAAGGCGGGTGAACTGGGCCTGAGGACCAAGGCAAAGCCGGACAGCCAGGAGGTATGCTTCGTCCCGGAGGAGGGCTACGGAGGGCTTATCCGAGAACGCATGGAAGGTGCCGCCACACCAGGACTTATAAAAGACACCCGCGGAAGGGTGCTGGGAAACCACCCCGGCATCCAGTTCTTCACCATAGGCCAGCGCAGGGGCCTTGGTATAGCCATGGGGGAGCCCTACTACGTGGTGGACATAGACCCGGTGGGCCAGGTGGTGACCGTGGGGAGGGACGATGAGACGCTTGTATCGG
This sequence comes from Planctomycetota bacterium, assembly GCA_030623665.1. Classification (GTDB taxonomy): domain Bacteria; phylum Planctomycetota; class Brocadiia; order Brocadiales; family Bathyanammoxibiaceae; genus Bathyanammoxibius. Next base: position 8,634 of record JAUXLO010000034.1, on the reverse strand, counting down.
AATTCCTCGTCTCGGACCTTAACTGGGTATCCATAAAAAAACCGGCGGCCGAAAATTTCAGGGCAGAGGTGAAGATACGGTACAAGCATAGGCCCGCTTCGGCCACCATCCGCCCGGTCAAAGACGATGTGGTGAGGGTGGTCTTTGACGAGCCGCAAAAGGCCGTTACACCCGGACAGGCCGCGGTCTTTTATGCTAAAGACACAGTCCTGGGAGGGGGATGGATAAAGCGAAAAACCCCTTTAAGCGCACCCTCAACCCCCGCAAGCCCTCTCCACAGAAACTCGAAAGTATCTATATGAAACAAAAGATTCTGATGACAATGCCGTCCATGATTATCATTTTCGCGCTGATTGCGCTAATAAGCCTTCCCGCTTCCGCATCCGCTGAGACCTACACCGACGATGAGATAGCAGACGCCATCTTCAGGGCAGAGGGCGGGGAAAAAGCGACCTATCTATACGGGATCCGCTCCATCCCTTACACTGACGAGGCGGACGCACGTAAGATATGCCTGAACACCATAAAGGATAACCGGAAGCGTTACACTGAATACGGCCACAAGGAGTATGACACCTTCCTGAAATTTCTGGGCTCAAGATACGCCCCTACCAAGGGGAAGGGCGTAAGCGAGTACGCAAAAAAGGTGAATAAAAACTGGCTGGGCAACGTCCGGTTCTTTCTAAAGAAGGAGCGGCAGGAGAAAGAAGGGAAGTAGGACGTCCGTTTGGTCCATAAGGTTTTTCGTCGGCTCGCCGGCTTTTCTTGATACACAAGTTTAACCGCCCCATTTGGCTGCCAGACGCCACCCCAGGTCCTCATGCCGGCTAAACAAACTACTTGAAAACAGACGTAAAAACTGCTAAATCGTCGTTGCATGGATAGTATAGCTAACGCACTGGAGCTCGTTGCGGGTTATATATTCGGGCTGCCGCTTGTCATACTCATACTGGCCACCGGCTGTTTTTACACGGCGCGCCTCCTCTTCCCCCAGGTGCGAAGGGTCCCACACAGCATTGCCATTACCATGGGGAAGTACAGCAAGGAGGGGGACCCCGGCGACGTCACCCATTTTCAGGCCCTCTGCGCCGCACTCTCTGCGACCGTGGGGGTGGGCAATATCGCAGGCGTGGCGACCGCCATACATGCCGGCGGACCGGGGGCGCTCTTCTGGATGTGGGTGTCCGGGTTCCTGGGCATGGCCATAAAATACGCCGAGTGCACGCTGGCGCAGAAGTACAGGGTGCATCACGAGGACGGCACGGTAAGCGGCGGGCCCATGTACTATATAGAACGAGGCCTCGGCCCGCGCTTCAGGTGGCTGGCCATAGTGTTTGCATGCTCCGGGTTGGTGGCAACCTTCGGCGGGGGCAACATGGTGCAGTCCAACTCCGTGACCATCGCCTTTATCGACCAGTTCGCACTGCCCAAATATTATCCCGACGAACCGCTCTCAAAACTGAACGGCGGCAGGGGCATCACGCATGGAGACGATGCCGGGTTTCAGATAGACCTGAGAGACGGCAGCTCTTTCGTGGTCAAGGTGGCAGGCGCCGAGACCGTGGAGGACCTCCTCAACCTCATCAACAACAACCCCTCAAACAAGGGCCGGGTGACGGCCTCAATAGCAAACGACCAGAACAGCATCGTGCTGACCAACCATACGCTGGGCGACGGCAGGTTCTCACTACAGCCGTACGGCGAGGCTGCCACACTGAGAGAGCTTGGCCTCCTCAAAAAAGACGGGTCGCTTAACCGGTTGTCGGAGAACGAGATAGCCACCACGGTGCCGCAGAAATGGGCCTGGCGGGCCGTAATCGGTCTCATTATCTGCGCCGTGGTGGGTGCGGTCATTATCGGCGGTATCAGACGCATCGGCCACGTGGCAAGCCGCCTGGTCCCCATAATGAGTATCATATATACGGTGGGTGCGCTGGCGATTATTTTTTGGAATATCAGTGAGGTGCCCGATGCGTTTCGCCAGATATTTTACCACGCCTTCACCCCCACCGCTGCGGCGGGCGGGTTTGCAGGGGCCACGGTGCTGTTTACCATTAACTGGGGGATAAAGAGGGCCGTCTTCTCCAATGAGGCGGGGCTTGGGAGCGCGGCCATCGCCCATGCGGCGGCAAGGACCAAGGAACCCGTGCGGGAGGGGCTTGTGGCGCTCCTGGAACCACTGGTAGATACCCTGATATTATGCTCCCTGACGGGTCTCGTCATTATAATCACCGGGCAGTGGATGAGCGGTGCTGACTCGTCGGTGCTTACCAAGAACGCCTTCAATGCGGGGATACCCGTTGTGGGGGGCTATATAGTCACCACCGGGCTGATACTCTTTGCCATCTCGACGGCCATAAGCTGGTCGTATTACGGCGACCGGTGCGCTCGGTATTTATTCGGTCCGGCAGCGCTGCTGCCGTACAGGTGCGTCTATCTCATGTTCCTGTTCCTGGGGGCCATGACACAGCTGCGGTTCGTGTGGGGTTTTTCCGATATCGCAAACGCGTCAATGGCTTTCCCCAACCTCATTGCCATTATCGCACTCAGTCCCGTGGTGGTGTATCTGACCAGGGACTATTTCTCCAGACACCAGAGGAGGACGCGCAGGTGAGACGCTCGGTGATAAGGACGGATATGGGCCGGCCGCTCAGGCTCAAAGCGGCCTTTATAACGTTCATGGCGCTGACGGCCGCCTGCATCGGCGTCCCGCTGTTTGTCCTCGGCCAGATAACCCCGCTTACCATCCTGAACGGCCTGATCTTTATATTCGTGTTGAGCATAGGCATAATAAGGTATGACCGCCCGGGCTGGTACGCGATAGTGACAGGCTCGGCGGCGAATGCCCTGGTATTCTTTATTTCGTACTGTCTTGTGTCAAAGAATTATGACGTTAATTACATGTACGGCCTCGGCTTTGCGGTCTGCATGTTCACGGCAGGTTATTTTATAAGGGTGCAGGTCCAGGAGTCATACGGCCTTGAGAAGGGCCCCGACCGTCTCGAAAAGGAAGATTTTCCGCATATCACAAAAGAGGACGTGGTGTGATGTGGGACAGACATGATTTTTAAACCTGACCGCAGGACAGACCTGAAGGCCCGCCAGTTAGTTTGGAGGGTGGGTCTGACTTTCTTATATCCCGCGATATAAACCCGGTATCCCCCATGTTTGTTCTTCTGTCTCGTTTCCCTTCTCATCGAAGAACCTGGCTTTTCCTACCCGTTTGCCGTTTTCGAACTCGGCCTTCAGCCGCGGCTGTCCGTTCTCATGGTACTCCGTGTAGGCGCCGTCTCTTTTGCCGTCTATCAAGGTCCCTTCTCCCATCACCTTGCCGTTCTCCCAGTATTTCTTTGCCGGGCCGTTTGTTTTGCCGTTCTTGTAGGTATGTTCATCGTCCACCTGCCCGTTCTTGTAGTAGGTCTTTTGCGTGCCCTCTTGTATGTCGTTCACGAAGTTCCATTCATTCTCCAGATCGCCGCTCTTGTAGTAACCCCTGCCTATACCTTCCCTCTTGCCGTCTTTGTAGTTATACTCCCTCTTCAGCCGCCCGTTCTTGTGGTACATCTTCAGGGCGCCTTCCTTTTTGCCGTTTACGTCGGTCCATTCCGCCTCCAGCTGTCCGGTTTCGTAGTATTTTCTGCTTTTGCCATGAGGTTTGCCGTCTTTATAACGACCTTCCATCAGCGATGTTCCTCCCTCAGCGTATGTCTTGATGATGCCGTCTCTTTTGTCGTCTTTGTAATGTTCTTCACGCTCCACTTGTCCGTTCTCATAGAACTCCTTGTAGACGCCGTGCCTTTTGCCGTCTTTATAGTTCTCAACGCTCCTTACGTTGCCATTATCGTAGTAGGTCTTGTATTCGCCGTTTTTCTGCTCTAACTCCTTCTGCTCTGCCTTACTTTTCTCTATGCTTTTGTCTATCATATCATCCAGGAAGTCTGCCTCCGCAGTCGCCAGAGCAAAACAGAACACCATTGCAGCCAGCAAGAAAGACACCTTCTTCATGATTCAACTCCTTGGCCCTAACTCAACGGCCCTCTGATTTCAAAGGAACACATATAACTAACTTACAATACTCAATATTATGCAGGAGACTTACACGCTGAACCCGGAGTCTCCGTCCGCCTTGGCCGATTACCAGGGGCTTTCGGGCAGGAATACTTGTGGTTACATGCGTGATGAGAGGCACAGCGGAAAAAGATCCGTTACAACGGGAAATGGCGGAGGGAGTAGGATTCGAACCCACGGTGCGCGAAGCGCACAGCAGTTTTCAAGACTGCCGCCTTAGTCCACTCGGCCATCCCTCCCTAGGGACTGTTCCACTTGCAGACCTCGTCGAGGACCTTCTCTTCCACAAAGATCGGCGTCTTCCTCTGCATGGCGATGGCTATGGCGTCACTGGGACGGGAATCTATCTCGATTACCCCGTTATCGTTACCCCGGACCATCAGCTTGGCGTAGAAGGTGTTGTTCTTTAAGTCGTTTATGACTATTTGGGAAAGGCCTCCCCCAAGCCCCTCTATCACGTTGTTGATGAGGTCGTGCGTAAGCGGCCTCGGCGTCGGTATCTCCTTTACCGCACGGTCTATGGCCCAGGCCTCGTGCAGCCCGATAACTATGGGGAAACTGCGCTGGCCCTGCGACTCTTTCAGGACTATTACCTGGTGGTCGCTCGTCTCGGATATCATTATCCTTGATAATTCCATCTTAACCATAAATCTTACTCCTAACAGACTTGTGAACAACTAACCAGCTCAATTCTAGCATTAGATGTTACACAGTCAACCACTTTTTGCGGCCAAAAAGTGGTTGAAAGGAGGTCTTTTTGTGCTATAATCTGGATTTGTACCCTTTACGGACTCGCCGGCCGGCTGGAGTGGGAGGGCATATGTGGTAAGCGACGCCAAAGACGACATAAAACCCCACCGAAAAATAGACCTGAAGGGTGAGGTCTGCCCTTACACGTTCGTAAAGTCAAAGCTTGCAATGGAGGACATGCAGTTGGGCGAGGTTCTGGAAGTAATCGTAGACCACGAGCCTGCGGTTGAAAACGTGCCGAAAAGCATGCAGAACGACGGGCAAAGGGTGTTAGCCGTCGAGAAGTTGAACGAGGTTGACTGGAAGATGGTGTTTAAGAAGGAGACTGATTAAGGGTATGGATTTTTCTGAAGAACAGATAAAGCGCTACTCAAGACACATCATACTGAACGAGGTAGGCGGACGGGGACAGAAGAAGCTCCTCAGGTCTAAGGTCTTTCTGGTCGGTGCCGGCGGTCTGGGCTCGCCTGCGGGCTTGTATCTGGCCGCGGCCGGCGTCGGCAGGCTCGGGATAGTCGATGACGACGACGTGGACCACTCCAACCTGCAGCGACAGATACTCCACTCATCAAAGGACGTCGGCTTTCCCAAGACACTCTCCGCAAAGGCCACGATCGAGGCCCTTAACCCCGACGTCGAGGTGGTTCCGTACACGCACAGGCTCACCTCTGAAAACATAATGGATATCATAAAGGACTATGACGTCATACTCGATGGTTCTGACAATTTTCCTACAAGATATCTGGTCAACGACGCATGTGTGCTGTCCGGGAAACCCCTTTCCCACGGCTCTATCTTTAAGTTTGAAGGCCAGGTGACCACCATCGTGCCCGGCGAGACGCCCTGTTACAGGTGTCTGTTTGAAGCGCCTCCACCTGCCGACATGGTGCCCTCCTGTCAGGAGGCGGGCGTTCTCGGCATATTACCCGGAGTAATAGGGACCATCCAGGCCACAGAGGTAGTGAAGCTCCTACTGGGCAAGGGCGAACTCCTCAAGGGGCGGCTCCTGCTATACAACGCCCTGACCATGGAGTTCAGCGAGGTGCGTATCCGCAAGAACCCAAAGTGCCCGGTTTGCGGGGAAAAACCAACGATCAAAGAGCTTATAGATTACCAGGAGTTCTGTCAGGTTCACTCCTAACCCTACGTTGCTCATGCTCTAAGGAATAACCAGATGGCGAAGATTGGATTTTTACTTACCCTTGGCCCTTACCAGTTCGAGAACTGGGAAACGGCCTGCAACATCGCAAACGCCGCCCTGGACAAGGGCCATGAGGTAAAGATGTTTCTGTATCTGGACGGTGTGTACAACCCCATAAAGTTGCAGACCTTTCCCGACACGAACACCGTACCCAAGGACCATTTTGAGGAACTTGTGAAGAAGGGGGCAACGATTGTGGCATGCGGCATATGCGTGAATGCGCGCGGGCTGGAGAAGGGGAAGGACTATATCGAGGGTGTGACGGTAGGGGGACTGCCTGACTTCGCCGAGATGGTAAGTGAGGTAGACAGCCTTATTACCTTATAGGGGAGCTTCTTGTGGCGCAAAGAACGGTACTTGTAACCATCAACCAGGCACCCTTCGGCAACATCTACTACACGGAGGGGTTGAGGGCCGCCGTGGGAATCACGAGCGGGATTGACGAGAACGTCGCCACCGTGGCCTATCTGGGTGACGGCGTTTACTTTACCCTCCACGGTGTGGACAGAAAGGACACGGAGAGGTATATAGCGACCCTCCAGAAACAGGGAGCCAAAATGCTGGTGGAAAAAGAGTCCCTGAAGGAGCGCGGTATAAAGGAGAGGGACGTTGCCACCGAGTTCGAGATTATTCCGCGCAAGGATCTGTTGACGGTTGTCAAGACAGTGGATTTCGTCATGGATTTTTAAGAAAGGGTTCCCGTGGCTAACCTGTACCTGATAAACAAGACCTACGGAGAGAACGGACTCAAGTTAGTAAAACTGGACGATGATGCACACGTGGTACTTCTGCAGGACGGGGTCTACTTTGACCCACACCGCCTCGCGGGCTCAAAGGCAAAGGTGTACGTAGTAAGGAGCGACGTCGAAAAAAGGGGCCTGGTAGACCGGGTGCCCGAGGACGTGGAGCTTATAGACTACGACCGGCTTGTGGACCTGGTAGTAGAGAATAAGGTGATAAATTTTGCATAGTATTGGAAAAATAGATGACTTCCCTGCGGGAAAAACAGCCTGAACAGTCGGTTGATATTCGTGGAAAGATATGCCCGTACACGTTGATAGATACCAGGGACTCCCTGAAGGGCCTTTCAAAGGGACAGGTTCTGGAGGTTATGTGCGACTACGAGCCGGCTGCCAAAAACACTATCCCCAACTTCTGCCAAAAGAAGGGCTATTCTATAGAAATCCTCCAGGAGGCCGAGAACCTCTGGAGAATTCTCATAGAAAAGGCAGACTAACCACCTTCTTCCGGCCTGCGTATACTAAAAGGCAGTGCGCCTAAGGAATAAATATCTTGGAGCAATATCCACACCTATTTCCTGCGGTTGAGGCGCTGTCGGTAATCATATTCGTTGCAGGCATACTCGCCCACCTTAGTTTCTGGTTTAAGGGCGCCCTTACCAGGACCAATGCAGGCAGCTTTGGCGAAAAACTCTACTTCCTGGCCGGTGCCCTCTACACGGTGGTCTTTGCCAGGGGCTTTCTTCGCCTCTTCTCCCGTGACATCCTGCTTGAAAAGACCCTGCTAAGGAGAGACCCGACACGATGGCCCATGCACTTCCCCCTGGCCCTGGGTTTTTGCGTCCTCTTTTTCATAGGCAGCCTTGGTGACCAATTCACGGATTGGGGCCTTTTGGATATCGGAAAGGACAGGCCCTGGTTTGCCTTTGTCAACGATGCCGCAGGGGTGCTGCTGCTCGTGGGCCTACTCCTGGCCCTGCACAGACGCTACGTGTTGAAGCTTCCCTACCTCAAGACCTTCCTGGACGACAGGGTCCTGGTCACGCTCCTTCTCGTATCACTTGTAAGCGGATATGCGGTAGAGGGGATCCGTCTGTCGTCCAGCGGTCTGGAGTCACGGGCGTCGTTTGTCGGTGCAGCGCTGGTGAGCGTATTTTCACCCCTGGACCTCGGCCGTACGGGTTCGTACCTTTACGTCTGGTGGTTCCACGCCCTGGTCTCACTGGCGTTCTTTTCATACATCCCCTTCTCCAGGGCGTTTCACCTGTTAGCCACCCCTCTTACGCTGATGCTCAATTCGCTGGACCACCGGCCGTCTTTCGTTTCTATCGACCCGGCCGGGAAGACCCGGAACTTCACCCTCAAACAGCTCATTGAATTTTCGGGATGTACCCGCTGCGGAGAGTGCCTCAGGGTGTGCGAGACCTATAAAAACCGCGAGGTGGACCCCATAGCGCCCGCTATAAAACTCAAGGAGATGAAGGACCACCTGCTCCATAAATACGGACCAGGTTGGGTCTCCGGGCTTCTGGGCGGGAAGAGTTTTTCTGAAGAGGATCTCAGCACACTCTCTGAGGCCGCCTTCCGCTGTACGCTGTGCGGCTATTGTACCGAGGTGTGCCCCTCCAAAATAGACCTCCAGAACGTCTGGTACTCGATGCGACAAGAGTATTCCACGGGTGCAGGTATGTCCCCCAAGGGCTTTCGGCACATAAAGGACGGTGTGGCCGCCGAAGGCAACATCTTCAACTATCCCAACGTAGAGCGGGCACTGTGGGTGGATTTCATGGAGAAGGAACCACCATATAAAGGGCTCCAGAAGCCGAGGGCAAAGGTCTTATACTACGTGGGCTGTGTGTCAAGTTTCTCACCGCT
>JAUXLO010000111.1 GCA_030623665.1 Planctomycetota bacterium | reverse complement strand
GGCGGTACTTCCGCCGGGTGTGTAATAGTGTACAACGGAGGCCGTTAGGATTAATAGTAGTAACGGCAGAATCGTCGAACCAAGTCTCATCTCTCTTTCTCCTTTCGGTTTGATTTAAAACTTCTGCAAAACAACTTTTTGTTACTATTTCTTGACCGGGACGGCTTTCTTTTTACCCTCCCCTCATGTTCTGCTTGTATTTCCCCCTCCCTTGATGGGAGTTTTTCCCTTCTCCCCCTCCCTTGATGGGAGGGGGAAGGGGGAGGGTGTGGGTGCAGCGTTGGAGCAGGCTCGCGCGCTGCATTTTTCTACTCCTTCCTGTTCTTACTTATTGAGACCTGAACCTTCTCCCGGACTCAGGCCCTCCTCTCCGCGTTCTTTCTTCTTTTTCTTGAACCAGCCCCTTTTCTCACCCTTTGGCGTGGTCCTTTTCACCTTCCGCGGTTTTTTCGGCCTCTTGGGTCTCAGCAGCGTCCATTCCGTCCACATGTGGTAGAGTACGGGAATGACCAGCAGGATTACTGCATCCGACGTGATTATCCCTCCGATCATGGGCACTGCCAGGGGCCTCATTATCTCTGAACCCGTGCCGGTGGCCCACAGCATGGGAAGGAGGGCAAAGAAGGTGGTAGAGACGGTCAGGAGCTTGGGCCTCAGCCTGAGTGAGGCGCCCTCCATTATCGCCTCGGTAATATCTTTCGTTTCCTTTATGTCTTCGGGGCGCCTCTTTCCCAGCGCCTCTTTGAGGAAGACCACCATTACCACACCCGTTTCCACCGATATACCGAAAAGGGCGATGAAGCCTACCCAGACGGCGACGCTGAAGTTGTAGCCCATGAAGAAGAGCAGGACCATTCCACCCGTCAGGGCCGCGGGCACGGCAATCATTATTATCAACGTGTCGGCGAAGGAGCCGTAGGTGATATACAAGAGCATGAACATGATGAGGATGACTATGGGCATTATAAACTGGAGCGTCCTTTTAGCCCTCATCTGGTGCTCGTACTGTCCGCTCCAAACCAGGAAATAGCCCGGCGGGAAGTCTATCTTTTCGTGGACGGCCTTTTGGGCCGCCTCTACCAGGCCGACCACGTCCCTGCCCCTGGCATTAAAGAGCACGTAGATGGTCAGGAGCCCGTCCTCGCTCTTTATCTTGGTGGGTCCCGGCGTTACGCGTATGTCTGCTATCTGGTAGAGCGGTATCTGTGCCCCGCGGACAGTGTCTATCAGTATTCTCTTTATGGAGTCGATATCGGTCCTCAGCTCCCGCCCATATCGCACTCTTACAGGGAAGCGTTCTCGCCCCTCCACCGTCCAGGTGACGGTTTTCCCCCCCATTGCTACCTCGATTATGTCCTGGACGTCTCCCAGGTTTACACCGTATCTGGCTGCCTCGGCACGGTCTACATCTATCTCCAGATAATTTTCGCCTGCTATTTTCTCCGGGTAGATGTCCGCCGCGCCGCGGATTGTCCTCAAGACGTCTCCCACCTGGTTGGCCAGGTACTCCAGGACGACCAGGTCACTGCCGAATATCTTTGCCCCAACCTGGGTTCTGATGCCTGTGGCCAGCATGTCTACTCGGTTTATGATGGGCTGGGTCCAGATGTTGCTCCAGCCGGGGATTTTTACCAGGGCATCCAGTTCCAGGATGATCTTTTCCTTGGTCATACCCTTTCGCCACTCCTTCTTCGGCTTCAGGGTGATTATGGTTTCCATCATCTCTATAGGTGCGGGGTCCGTCGGGGTCTCCGCCCTACCGGCCTTTCCAAGTACCATGTCCACCTCCGGGATGGTACGTATCAGGGCGGTTCGTTTCTTTAGATCGGCGGCGGCCCTGGTGATGGAGGTACTGGGCAGGGAGACGGGCATGTCCAGTATGGAACCCTCATCCAGCGGGGGCATAAACTCCCTGCCTATAAAGGTAGAGAGAAATATGGCGATACCGATGAGGCCTACAGTTATACCGATGGTGACCCATTTGAATCTGATTGCCTTCATCAGGATGGGGGTATATATGGCCATAAGAAAGCGTACTACCGGGTTTTCACGCTCATTAAGGAGTCTTCCTTTTACCAGGAGGGTTGCCAGGACCGGCACAAGGGTTATGGCTATTATGGCCGTGCCTATCATGGCCATGACAAACGTAAAGGCCAGGGGGTGAAATAGTTTTCCCTCGATACCCCTCAGGGCGAATATTGGGGTAAAAGACAGGAGCATTATCATCACAGAGAAGAAGATGGGTGAACCCACCACCTTGGAGGACTCCAGCACAATCTCTCTTGTGTCACCCCTTACCTTATTCTTGCCGAATTTCAGGGTCAGATTCCTGAAGGCGTTTTCCGTTATAACGATGCTCGCATCCACCAGCACGCCTATGGAAATGGCGATACCCGAGAGGGACATGATGTTTGCGGTTACGTGCAGGGGGTACATAAGTATAAAGGATATCAGTATGGCAAGGGGCAGTGTCAGGACAATGATGACGGTGCTTGGGAAGTGCATCAGGAAGACACCGATGCAGATAAGGGCAATTATGCCCTCGTGTAGGAGTGTGTGCTCCAGGGTGCCAATGGATCTGTGTATAAGGTCTGTCCTGTCATAGGCTGGGACGATCTTTACCCCCGGTGGTAGGCCCGGCTCCAGATCCTTTATCTTCTCTTTTACCCTTTTAATGACTGAAAGTGCATCCTCACCGTACCGCATTATCACCACGCCGCCTGTAACCTCGCTGCCGTCCTTTTCCAAAACACCCCTCCGGAAGGCGGGACCGACCTGCACCGTGGCGACGTTCTTCACGTATATGGGCACGTTGTTCTTTGCGCCCACCACTATGTTTTCTATATCCTCCAGGTTTTCTATCCAGCCCAATCCCCTGACCAGATATTCCATGTCATTTTGCTCAACCACCTTTGCCCCTACCGTCCTGTTGCTGGCCATTACGTGGTGAAAGACGTCGCTTAGGCGGATGTTGTGGGCGATGAGCTTGTTGGGGTCTACGTCTATCTGGTATTCCTTGACATACCCCCCCACGCTGGCTACCTCCGCGACGCCGGGGACGGCGTTGAGCTGGTAGCGGACGTACCAGTCCTGAATGGCCCTCAGCTCCCCAAGGTCGTAGCCCTCTCCCTCGACGGTGTACCAGAAGATTTGCCCCAGGGCCGTTTCATCCGGGGCGAGGTAGGGCACGACACCCGGCGGCAGGAAACTTGCGGCCAGGCTCAACCTCTCCAGGATGCGCTCCCTGGAGAAGTAATAGCCTATGTTCTCCTCGAAGATGATGTTTATTATGGAGAACCCGAAGTCTGAAGTAGACCGTACGGTCTTTACCCCTGCCAGACCCTGGAGCTGGACACTCAGGGGATAGGTTATCTGGTCCTCTACGTCCTGGGGGGCCCTGCCGGGCCAGTCGGTGAACACAATCTGAAAGTTCTCACTCAGGTCCGGTATGGCATCCATAGGGGTTTTACGCAGACAATATATCCCTACGGCCACCACTATGACGTAGAAGAACAGGATGAGCAGCCTGTTTCCTATGCAGAATTTTATGATGGCGTTGATCACAGTTGTTGGCTTTTAACTAGTGCCTGTGGGTCTTGCTGGGGGCCTTCTCTTTGACGTGGGTCTCTTCCTCACCTTCAGGGCCGCCGGTTGCACCGAAGTACTGCGCCCCGACCCCAGGCCCTAACTGCGACTCGGCGTCAAGCAGGAACGACCCTGCAGCGACCACCATCTCCCCCTGCTTAAGTCCTTCTAAAACCTCGACATATCCCTCGGCTGTAAAACCGGTCTCTATCTCCCTGGCCTCAAACAGGCCCTCTTCTATCTCTACGTAAATGAGCTTCCTCCGCCCAGTGTCCAGTACCGCAGAGCGTGGTATGGCCAGTACCCCTGTGGGCTTCTTAATGAGTTCCTCGTCCGAGTTACCCAACGGTATCTTTATAGTAACGTTGACAAACATAGCGGGCTTTAGTTTCAGCTCTGGGTTTGGAACGTCCACCCTCACCTTTAACGACCGGGTGATCTCGTTCAGAAATGGGTCTATGAAGGCGACCGTGCCGGTAAACGTCCGGCCGGGGAAGGCGGCCGTGGTGATGTCTACCTTTTGACCCAGTTTAATCAGCGACATCTCATACTCGTATACGTCCGCCATCATCCACAGTTCGGTGAGGTCGGCTATTGTGTACATCTTTGTGCCTTCTTCCACGTATTGTCCTTCAAGGATGTCCTTCTTTATGACCGTCCCCGCCATGGGGGCGTAGATGGTCATGTGCTCCTGTACCTCTCCGGTCTCACTCAGTTCTTCTATCTGCTTTTCGGTAATCCCCCAGAGGAGCAACCTGTCACGAGTTGCATCAAGCATATAGTCTGCGCTCTTTACTATCTCATCGAGAGAGCTGTTTCTCATCTTTTCCTGGGTCTCGAGGGCCAGGAGGTATTCCCGTTGTGCGGATACAAGGTCAGGGCTGTATATCCATACCAGCGGTTCGTCCTTTTTCACCTCAACACCCGTGAAATCTACAAAGAGTTTGTCTACCCTTCCTGCCACCCAGGCTGTGACGTAGGCGAGCAGCCTTTCGTCATACGTCATGTTGCCCACCGTGTATATCGTCTTTACCAGATGCCGGTAGGTTGCTGGTTCCACTTTTACCCCGGCCAGACGTATCTGTCTTGGGCTTAGCTGTACCATGGGCACCTCGGGCAGGCCCTCTTCCCCGGCCATTGCACCCACCTTGGGCCTCTTGGATAGGGGCATACCGCAGATTGGACACTTCCCCGGCTCGTCTGAGACGACCTGCGGATGCATGGCGCAGAAATATTCGTACTCCACCCCTTCAGACTCGGCCCATAACAGTCTCGAATCGGCGTCTATACCCATGTTGGGGGCGTACATATCAAGGGAAGCCAGACCGTCAAGGAGAGCCAGACCGGCGAAGACTGCCAAAACGGTCAGGAGGGCCATTAATTTTCTGTGGTGCATCTTTATCTTCCTTTCGCGGTCCATTAGAACCCGTCCTGTGTTAGTGGAATGCCTACCGCCCTTTCCATTTCCGCCAGATTGATTTCGAAGTCTGCCAGTGCGCGGTAGTACACGAGTTCGGCATCGAGCAGCGTACTCTCGCTGTCTATTAATGTGAGGAAGTCTATCTTTCCTGTCTTATACTCGGTAATGGCCGCCTTGAGCGATTGTTCCGCCAGGGGTATTACATTTTCGGAATATATCTTTGCGGTGGTTTGTGCGTTGGTGGCCTTTACCCAGAAGTCCTTTACCTCAAACAACACGTAGTTTTGTACGGCCTGGTAATCGGCCTCGGCGGCCTTGACGGCCTCCTTGGACTCCCTTACCTTTGCCCTGTTCTTGCCCCATATCCAGGGGAGGTTTATGCCGACCTGCGACCTCCAGTTGTCTGCAAGCGTTTCCGTCTGCATGTAGTGGACGCCAATTTCCGGGTCGGGGAAATAGAGATCCTTTTTGGCCAGCTTGTGGACGGATTTATTTCTCTTTATTGCGAAATCAAATTTCTTGAGTTCAGGCCTGTTCTTGACGGCCAGGGTCTCTGCATCCTGGAGTGTGATGGATAGTTTGTGTTGTGTATAGTCTTCCGGCCTGCCCAGAGGTGCTTCCGGGTCTCGATTTAGGAGGGTGTTTATCCTGGTCTCTGCGGATTTCCTTTCTTCTTCCAGCACCCTGAGGTCGTTTATGATCTTTGCAAGCTCTACCTGGGCCGCGAGGACGTCTCTTTGCGGGGTCTTGCCTACCCTGTAACGGGTCTCTGCCGTCCTTGCAAGATTCTCTAACAGGTCTTTATCTTCATAGTTTATGTCTATGGCCTTATGGATGAAGTGAAGATCGTAGTATGCCGACTTTGCCAGTGCCGTTATCGTCCTTATTGTTTCTTCCCAGTCACTCTTGGACATCCCGGAGGCCTCGGAGGCTATCTCCCCCCTGAGGCGGAGTTTGCCGGGGAAGGGTATCTTCTGGGAGAGGGAGCCCATGCGCTTATATCTGTTCCAGCCCCCCTCGACCTGTACTGGATTCTTTGCGCCTCTCAGTGAGAAACCGAGCTTCGGGTCGTCAAGTGACTTGGCGCTGTCAATGGCCTCTTGAGACGCCTCCCAGCGGTTGAGGGAGGCCCGTATGTCAGGGTTGCTGCGCAAGGCCTCTT
>JAUXLO010000154.1 GCA_030623665.1 Planctomycetota bacterium | reverse complement strand
GCAGACGTGCTGCTGGCCCTGTGCGGTACGGACGGGCAGATGTCCCTTGAGGATGCCGTCTGCGGAGGTATGCTTATTTACGAGCTGTTGAAGAAACGTGATATAGCCATAAGCGACCCGGCGCACATTACTTATGGCCTCTACCGGCATTATGGACGCAGTGTGCGCCAGGCCCTGCTCGATTCAAACCACGGGAAACGGCTCCTTGAACTTGGCTTCAAGGACGACATAAGACTTTGTGCAGCGGTAGGTAAGTATAACATAATACCAAGGTATGTTGGGGGGAGAGTAACCCTGCCGAGGTCTTGAGCCCTCGCTTTACTTTGTGTCAAGTCATGCCCCGTAAGACCTTCCAGATGCCATAATATTCTACGTAATACCCGAGACGCGCCATCATATAAACTTTTGTGTACTTATTACATAAGGTTTTACCCGCGCCACAACGAGAAATCGTTTGACATTGAAAAGATTTTTTGTAAAATCGTGCGACCTGATGGCTCTGAGGAAAGAGGAGGGGTGGTCGCGTGCAAGGGAATACTCTGGCTTTAGTTCTCACCTTTACAATCGCAGCCCTGATTCCAGGGCTTCTTATATTTCTTACCTCAATACTTGGACCAAAAAGGATTACCGCTGTAAAGGCACTGCCTTTTGAGTGCGGAATGCCTCCCTCCGGACCTGCCAGAGATAGATTTCCCATAAAGTTTTATCTTGTAGGCGTGTTATTTCTCGTGTTTGACGTAGAGGTGGTGTTTTTCTATCCCTGGGCGGTGCTCTGCCGTGACCTCTCGATATTCGGTGTTCTGGAGATGATGGTGTTTATACTGATAGTGGCGCTTGCCCTGGTTTTTGCGTGGAAGGAGGGAGCGCTAGAATGGCGCTAGAGGACGCCTTAGGGGGTAGCGTAGTCCTTTCCAGAGTGGATAAGGCCCTGGGCTGGGCCAGGAAATATTCCCTGTTTCTATACCCTTTTGTGACTGCGTGCTGCGGCATGGAGTATATGGCTACAGCTGCGAGCCACTATGACATAGACCGCTTCGGTGCCGGTCTTCCTCGCTTTTCTCCCAGGCAGGCCGACGTGTTGTTTGTGGTGGGTACTATAAGCCATAAACAGGCCCCTATACTGAAGAGGGTGTGGGAACAGATGTGCGAGCCCAAGTGGGTGGTGGCCTTTGGGGGCTGCACCTGCTCAGGCGGCCCATACGATAACTACGCTACTGTACAGGGGATAGATACCATCATACCCGTCGACGTGTACATACCTGGTTGCCCGCCCAGACCCGAGACGGTGTTGGACGGCATCATGAGACTGCAAGAGAAGATCCAGAACCAGAAGCAGGAGTTCTAATGATAGAGAGTGTCACACTTAGAAAACTGAGAGAAAAGTTCCCCGGCTCTGTCATAGAGACGCATTCTCACAGGGGTGACGATACGGCAGTCATCAAGAGGGTCGATATCGTAGATGTATGCCGCTTTCTTAGGGACGATGCGGATCTCTCGTACAATTTCCTCATGGACCTGACTGCGGTTGATTACCTTGGGAAAAAGGAACCGCGCTTTGAGGTGGTTTATCACTTTTATTCCTTCAAGAAGAATGAGAGGGTGCGCATAAAGGCGGCCGTGCCCGAATCAGACCCTTCGATTGACTCCATCAGTTCACTCTGGTCGGTGGCGAACTGGTTGGAGCGGGAGTGCTGGGACATGTTTGGCATAAGGTTTAACGGCCACCCTGACCTTAGAAGGATCCTGCTCTATGAGGAGTTTGAGGGACATCCCCTCAGGAAGGACTATCCCGTTGACAAGCGTCAGCCGCTTGCACTCCCGGAGAGTTAGAGACACTGGATGGAGAACGTGAGCACACTAGCCAAGGAAATCCACACCAAAGAGATGACCCTCCAGATGGGCCCGTCCCATCCGGCCATGCACGGGACGGTAAGGATGTTCCTGGAGCTTGACGGGGAGACCGTTGTAAACGTCGACGTCAACGTCGGTTATTTGCACAGGGGCTTTGAAAAGATGTGCGAGAACCGCACATACCACCAGGCCATTATCTATACCGACAGATTGAATTACGTATCGCCCCTGATAAACAACTTCGGCTATGCCATGGCGGTGGAAAAACTCTTTGGCATCGATGTGCCAGAGCGGTGCAAATTCATTCGTACCGTAATGAGCGAGATATCCCGCATAACCGACCACCTTACCTGTGTCGCCGCCACTGCAATGGAGTTGGGTGCGCTTACGGCGTTCCTTTATATGCTAAAGGCCAGAGAGGAGCTGTGGAAGCTGATAGAAGACGTAACGGGGAGCAGGGGTGTGACGCCCAGCTACGGGAGAATAGGCGGGGTAAAGGCCGACCTCCCTGACGATTTCCATGGCAAGACCGTTAATGCCATCAAATATACCCGGGACGTACTGAAGGAGATCCACGGTCTGCTCACCAAGAACCGCATATTCGTGGACAGGGTTAAGGGTGTGGGCACCATAACCGCCGACGAAGCCGTATCGTACGGTTTCACGGGCCCGTGTCTGCGCTCAACGGGCGTACCCTACGACGTGAGAAAGGCCCAGCCCTACATGGTCTATGAACAGATGGATTTCGACGTGCCCGTAGGCACCAACGGAGACAATTACGACCGTTACCTGTGCCGCATGGAGGAGATACTGCAGAGTATGAGGATTATTGAACAGGCCCTGGCGAAGATGCCTTCGGGCCCCGTTAAGGTGGCGGACAACAGGATAACCTTCCCTTCAAAAGAAGAGGTCTACGGCAATATGGAGTCCCTGATAAACCATTTTAAATTGTTTATGGACGGACACGGTATCTGCCCGCCCGAGGGCGAGGTCTACCAGGCCGTCGAAGGGGCCAACGGCGAGCTCGGTTTTTATATTGTAAGCGACGGTGCAGGCAAACCTTACAGGTTAAGGTGCAGGCCTCCCTCCTTTTGCATGGTCTCGGGTGTCAAAAGGATGATAAAGGGCGGCATGATAGCCGACATAGTTCCCACCTTCGGGTCATTGAACATGATAGGTGGCGAGTGTGACAGATAACAAGCAAACCGGTGAATAGAGAATAAACAGTGATGGTAAAGTTCTCTGACAGAACAATGGAAAAGTTTAAGTCGGTGGTAAGCAAGTATCCGAAGAAGGATGCTGCCCTGCTGCCGACTCTATGGCTGGCACAGCAGGAGTTTTCTGCCATTACACCTGAGATCGAGGAATATGTTGCCGAGCTCGTAGGCGTCTCTCCGGTGAGGGTACAGGAGGTACGCACCTTTTACACCATGTACACCCCGAAGCAGCTGGGTAAATATCACCTGCAACTCTGCACTAACATAGGGTGTATGCTCCTTGGTGCCGAGGATATCTTGGCGTATTTGAAGGGCAGGTTGGGAATTAACGTGGGGGATACCACTTTGGACGGGAAGTTTACGCTCTCTACGGTGGAATGCCTGGGGCACTGTGGTACCGCGCCTGTGATACAGATTAACGATGACTTTCATGAAAATCTTACCGGGGAATCTTTGGACAAGATACTAGGTTCGCTCAAGTAATATGGCTCTGACGGCGATACTGACAAAAAATTTCGAGAAAAAGAGTTCTTACACCATGGGGGTGTATGAACAGGGAGGTGGCTATAAGGCGCTGAAGAAGGCCATCAGTGAGATGAAGCCCGAGCAGATTGTCGAAGAGGTGATGAAGTCGAATCTTCGAGGAAGAGGGGGCGCAGGCTTTCCGACGGGTAAGAAGTGGAGCTTTATCCCGAAGGATTCTCCCAAACCTAAATACCTTACCGTAAACGCCGACGAGGGCGAACCCGGCACCTTTAAGGACCGTCCCCTTATGGAGCAGGACCCTCACGCAGTCATAGAAGGCTCTATCATCACCTGTTACGCCGTCGGCATTCATACCGCTTTTATTTATGTCCGTGGCGAATACGCAAAGAGTATTCAGAGGCTGCGGGACGCCATAAACGAGGCCTATGCCAGCAAGTATTTGGGTGAGAACATCCTTGGTTCGAGTTTCGACCTGGACATGGTCGTACATCGCGGTGCAGGGGCGTATATATGCGGTGAGGAAACCGGACTGCTTGAGTCTCTGGAGGGCAAGAAAGGCCAGCCAAGGATGAAACCACCGTTTCCAGCCATAGTGGGCGCTTTTCAGGGCCCTACCGTCATAAATAATGTTGAGACCATGGCGGCCATACCCCACATAATCACCAACGGGGGCGAGTGGTTCAATAACCTGGGTGCCCCCGGCGTCGGCGGGGGGGTAAAGCTGTACTCAATTAGCGGGCACGTGAAAAGGCCCGGTGTATATGAGCTTCCCATGGGGACGACGCTCAAGGAGATTATTTACGAACACGCAGGCGGACTAAGGGGCGAGAAGAAACTGAAGGCCGTAATACCCGGCGGGTCGTCTGCGCCGGTGCTGACGGCCGACG
>JAUXLO010000094.1 GCA_030623665.1 Planctomycetota bacterium | reverse complement strand
GGGTATACCGAGTGCGTGCGCCGATGAGGAGAGGCGTTCAAGATGAGGCCTTAACAGAAACGGCCTTCCGTCATAGGAGCGCAGGGTCTCGAATATGGCATCGCCATAGAGGAAGCCCCTGTCTCTTATGGATACCGCCGCCTCATCCCCCGTCACGACGTCCCCGTTAAGGTACACGTAATCGGGTGCGGCGGTGCCGGAGGTGGGTTTTGGGTGAGGGTTCTTAGTGTGCATTAGCCAAAAATTCCCAGGCGCTAAGCGACGGCTTCCATAAGGGCCTTTGCCTTGTGGAGGGTCTCCTGATACTCTTCCTCCGGGTCTGAGTCGGCGACTATGCCCCCGCCCGCCTGGAAGTATGCCCTGGAATTGTCTACCAGGATCGTCCTTATGGCGATGCTGAGGTCCATGTTGCCGTTGAAGCCTATGTAGCCGATTGCCCCCGTGTAGAGGCTGCGCCGTGTAGGCTCAAGTTCGTCGATTATCTCCATGGCGCGTATCTTCGGTACCCCCGTGATGGAGCCGCCGGGGAAGGTGGCCTTTAACAGGTCAACTGCGCCGTATTTTGGGTGCAGGTCCCCCTCGATGGTGGCTACCAGGTGAAACACGGTCGGGTGTGTCTCCAGCGTCCTCTTGCAGGTAACGCCGACTGAGCCGTAATTGCACACGCGGCCGATGTCGTTACGCTCCAGGTCTACTATCATGGTAAGCTCTGCGTTATCTTTGGGGCTGTTCATCAACTGGGTTTTCAGTTTCGCGTCGGACCTGGCGTCACCTCCCCTGGGCCGGGTACCCTTGATTGGCCTGGTCTGGACGCGGCCGGACTGCAGCCGCAGGAAGCGTTCGGGCGAGGAGCTTACCACCGCCTTATCGCCCAGCTGGATGTAGGATGAAAAAGGCGCCGGGTTTGCCGCCCTCAGCCTCAGATACAGTTCGTGCGGGGGTACGTTCAGCCCTGTCTCGAACCTCTGTGATAGATTGACCTGATAAATGTCTCCCTGGGCGATATATTCCTTTGCCCTCCTTACTGCATCGAGATAGGCGTCCCTTGTAAAGTTGCTCTTCATGGCCGGTTTTCTGTTGCTTCCGGGGAATCGGCCATCCGACGCCGGTGCTGGGTTCTTTTTTTGTATGGCGGCTGCGATTTGGCCCGCATCGTCTTCCACATTCCTCCCCGCCAGGAGGCACGTGCCCGCATGGTGGTCATAGACGATGACCTTGTCATAAAAACCGAAGTACATATCCGGGAACCCGATATCATCAACAGTACTCGTGGGAAGGCGTTCTATGAAATGGCAGAGGTCGTATGATATGTAGCCGACTGCGCCCCCGGTAAACGGTATGCCGGGCAGCAGAAAGTCCTCTGCCCTGAAGTCATTGACAAGCCGTCGCAGCTCCTCGAACGGGTTGCCCTGTTTGTTCAGGGTGCCGTTGCGGCCTGTGATACTGATATTTTTACCCTTCGATTGCAGCACCATAAAGGGCTCGCATCCCAGGAAGGAGTATCTGGCCGAGTCTTCTTCCGTTATGAGGGCGCTGTCGAGGAAGAACGCACCATCACCGATGAGCCTCCTGAAAGCTTCGGTTGAGGCGCAGTGTGACGCCACCTCCACGGCTGTTATTTTGTCGGGACGTGATTTTACGATGGACGGCATTTTTTTGTCGCCATTCGCAATAAGAGACGTGAATATTCTGTCAAAAGGCGGCCCCGATTCTATAGGGGCCGCTGAGTATTGTCAAGACAGGGGTTTAGCTTGATATTTGTTGGAGGATTTGTTAAGCTTTGTGCCTTATTTCCGTAGGGGTGGCAAGGCCCATATACAGGGGTTTTGCCATTGAAAGAACTGGTCGAAAAGTTTCTCCACCGGCTTGAGCACGGTGTAAATTACTCCGCTCACACACTCAGGGCATACAGGGAAGACCTGCGGCTTCACCTGGAGTTCCTTGAGTCCCAGGGCTGTAAAAAACCACGGGATGTAACCCCGATACTGCTCCGCAAATACCTTGTCGGACTCAGGTCGAGGGGCTACAAAAACTCCTCACTCTCCAGAAAGGTGGCCACGCTCCGCTCCTTCTACAAGTTCCTCTGCAAGGAGAAGGCTATTGAGCAAAGTCCCGCGAAGATCTTGCGCTCCCCGAAAAAAGAGGGAAAACTCCCCCGGTTTCTGACGGTTAAAGAGATGGAGTCCCTCATCAACGCGGCACAGCCAAAGGACCTGCAGGGCCGCAGGGACAGGGCCATCCTTGAGCTTCTGTACAGCACGGGCGTAAGGGTCAGCGAGCTGGTGGGGCTTAATGTTCCGGACGTGGACACCATGAGCGAGCTTCTAAGGATAAGGGGAAAGGGCAAGAAGGAGCGGATTGCGCCCATAGGCTCACATGCTCTTGAGGCGGTGAAGGTCTATATCGCATCCCGCGGCAGTGATAATAAGGACCCCGCCCTGTTCCTGAATAAGAACAAAAGACGGCTTTCCGCGCGCAGCATCTCGCGCATACTGGATAAATACATGAAGCTGGCCGACGTTAGGCACAATCCCTCTCCGCACATCCTGAGACACAGCTTCGCCACCCATTTGTTAGACAGGGGCGCCGACCTCCGTGCCGTCCAGGAGCTCCTGGGCCATGCCCATCTGTCATCCACCCAGATATATACCCACGTCACCACCGAACGCCTCCGCAAGGTCTACAACAAGAGCCATCCAAGGGCGTAGTAATCGGGGAGCAGGTGGAATCCGGGACAACTACTTTAGCTGTTTGGGGATGCCGGCAGTGATGAAGTACACCGCGTCGGCCTGCGCGGCCACAAGCTGATTGGCCTTTCCTGCAACGTCCCTGAATCTCCTGCTGAGCGGGTCTGCCGGGACTATGCCGAGACCGACTTCATTGGATACCATTATCACGTCGGCGGCTGAATCCTTCGAGACGCTACAGAGTTTTTCGATCTCATCGGTAATATATTTTTCTTTTGTGTCCTTATGATTCTCGTCCAGGAGCATGTTTGATACATAGAGTGTGAGACAGTCTATCAGTATTAGGTCTGCATCAAGCGCCTCCCGTACTATCCGGGCAAGGTTCGTGGGCGACTCCACCACCTTCCATGAGGCCGGGCGGAGTTTCTTGTGCATCTCCACCCTCTCTCGCATCTCGTCATCAAGGACCTGAGCGGTGGCAACGTAGACGACATTTTTATATTGTTTTGCCAGTCCCACAGCGTAGGAGGACTTGCCGCTCCTTGCACCGCCTAGGATTAGTGTCAGCTTCGCCATTTTGTTCCTCTATTCGTAGTCGCTCGATTCTCTGGTAGCCAACGAAATTTATTTCGTTGACTCAACGACCGTGAAGGTCGTTGTCTACCAAGGCCCCATAAATGGGGCAGCTACAAATAAAAAATCACAATCCTAATTGTAGCTGCCTGATTTATCAGGCCCAAGCTAATAGCCCCATAAATGGGGCAACTACACGTCAGAAATCCATCAGACCATATAAAAGAGGAGCAGGAACACTAACTCACTCTCCTCGTTAATTGCCCCGAGCGTATCGCCGGTCATACCGCCTATCCTGCTGTTGATATAAGACGTCTTGATAAGTACAAGCACCGCGAGGACAGCGGTTATAACTATCCCCATGCCTCCAAACAAGAAACCTGCAAGGAAAATGGGTACAAAAGAAGCGGCCATGGAGTGTTTAATAGTGGTATTATTCACCAGTGCCCATGCCGTTCCCGGTTCCTCCCTGGCGTAGGGGGATATGCCAGCGGCCAGCACCTGGGCCCATCTCCCCACCACCGGCATTAAAAATAAGACAACGGCCTTTTCCGTAAAAAATCCACCACTGGGAAAATGTTCCGCTAAGAAGACGCTGCCTGCCGGGGCATATGCACCTATGTTACTAAATGACAAATACTTGAGCCCTATTACTATAATGAGGGCCAGGACACCGAAGCTGCCGATACGGGAATCCTTCATTATCTCAAGCCTGCTCTCGGCATCCCATCCACCCATGATCCCGTCCATGTAATCGGCAAGGCCGTCCAGGTGAAGGGCGCCTGTTATCCCGATAAAGACCACGATGATGAGGGCGTCGGCCAGTTGGCCGGGAAATACCATCACAAGCGGCACATAGACCAGTACCAGGAAAAATCCGATAACGACACCCACCACGGGGAATAAGGACATGGCCATGCCCATCCTCCGGGGCTGGAGTTCTTCCTCGCCGCCGGGTATGGGTATTATGGTCAAAAACCTGAGCGCCCACATGAATTCGGTCATGTATCTGGTCCCCTTTTGGTCTGGCCTCCTAAATATCTCAGAAACGGCCCGTGCATTCAATAACTTTCCGCAAGTCAGGGCCTTTTAAAGGTCCTTGCACAATGACGCGAGAGGAAATTCAGGTAATTTTCAACTTTTTTGCAGGTCTCAAGTTAAGCTCTAACAAAAACTTGACAAATTTTGTTAATTCTGATATTGAGTCGCTTTGCGGGTGTTAATCGTTAGAGAGAAATATTGCCCACTGCAATAAAGAATATAAAGGCACGCGAGATACTGGACTCCCGCGGAGACCCTACGGTTGAGGTAGACGTGCTGCTGGGGGGTGGTACTCTGGGGAGGGCCTCGGTCCCTTCGGGCGCATCCTGTGGCTCACATGAGGCTATAGAGCTGAGGGATGGAGGTAACAGATACGGCGGCAAGGGTGTCCTTGGAGCCGTAAAGAATGTAAACGATGTAATAGGCCCGAGGCTAAAGGGCCGGGACGCCTGTAATCAGGAGGCGATAGACCGCGAGCTTCTACAACTTGACGGCACCGAGAATAAGGGGAAGCTCGGGGCCAATGCCATCCTCGGCGTTTCCCTGGCCGTGGCCAAAGCCGCCGCCCTGTCAAAGAATTTGGCCCTTTACAGGTATATCGCAGGCGCAAAAGATTCTACGACGCTGCCCGTGCCATTGATGAATATCCTTAATGGCGGCAGGCATGCCGACAACTCGCTGGACATACAGGAGTTTATGATAGTGCCCATGGGCCTCAAAAATTTTCATGACGCCCTGAGGGCCGGGGCAGAGGTCTTTCACCGGCTGAAGGAGCTGCTTGAAAAGGCGGGCCATAACACGGCAGTCGGTGATGAGGGCGGATTTGCCCCAAACCTGCGGAGTAACGAGGAGGCCATAGAGGTGGTGCTGGAGGCCGTGCAGGCCGCCGGCTACAGGCCGGGCAGAGAGGTCTCGTTGGCGCTGGATGTGGCGGCCAGTGAATTCTATGACGGCAAAGACCGCAAGTACAGATTCTCTTCCGGTGAGGTTAAGGAGAGGGATGCAGGGGGCATGATAGATTTTTACGAAAAACTTCTGGCAAGTTATCCCATCTGTTCGATAGAGGACGGCCTGACCGAGGATGATTGGGACGGATGGAAGGAGCTGACCGACAGGCTGGGCCGGAAGATTCAGCTTGTGGGGGATGACCTCTTTGTCACCAATGAGCGAAGACTTTCCCGTGGTATAGAGATGGGCGTGGCAAATGCCGTCCTGATAAAGCTGAATCAGGTCGGCACGCTTACGGAGACACTTAAGACAACGGAATTGGCCAAAAAGAACGGCTACGGCACCATCATATCTCACCGCTCCGGGGAGACGGAGGATACCACCATAGCAGACGTGGCCGTCGCTACGGATGCCGGGCAGATAAAGACCGGTTCTCTCTCTCGTGGGGAGCGGACTGCCAAATATAACCAGCTTCTTCGCATAGAGGAAGAACTGGGAGATTCAGCCACCTTTGGGGGTAACCTTTGGAAGAAGTAACAAGGAAACAATTTATCTCCTTCATAGTGCCGCTCGCGATGACCATGGTGATAATAGTCTGTTTTTCCATAGTCATTGCCAAGAAACGCTCCGAGATGAAGGCGGCGTTTACAAAGAAGGTGGCACTTGAGAGAGACCTGGCCCTGCTCAGAAGGCAGAACATGGAATTGCACAAGCTCATGGATGGGCTTACCTTCGATCCGGTGCAGGTAGAGAAAGAGGCCAGGGAACAGTTAGGCTACGCCAAACCGAAGGAAAGATTGTATAAGACGTACAATTTCCGCGTCCTCGACAACGCTGCCGGTGATGAGATGCGGGCGGGCGGCGGGTTTGCCGGCGCCGATGAGGGCATACTAAAGAAGATAGGTCTTTTCGGCATCTTTATCCTGATTATTGCAGGCGCAACAGGGGCATTTTATGTCACCTACTGGTACGAATGTAAACATAGAAGAATACGTAGCTGAACTGACGCGAGGGGCGAAAGAGGCGTCGAGGCGGCTTGCATGCGCCAGCACGGCACAGAAGGATGCAGCCATACTGGCCATAGCCAAGGACCTTGTTGATTCCAGGAACGACCTGCAGAGGGAGAACCAGCGTGATATAGAGGCCGCCCGCAAGGCCGGCCTGGGAACGGCCCTCATAGACAGGCTTCTCCTCAACGACAAGCGCATAAAGGCAATGAACGAAGGTCTGCGCACCATCATCTCCCTTAAAGACCCAGTGGGTGAGGTCATGGGGGGATGGAAGATGCCCAATGGTATGTTGATAGAGAAGGTAAGGGTGCCACTGGGCGTGATTGCTATAATATATGAGTCAAGGCCCGACGTAACGGCGGAGGCGGCGGCCCTCTGTCTTAAGGCCGGCAATGCCGTGATATTGCGCGGGGGCAAGGAGGCCATAAACTCAAACCTTACCATACATAAGATCATTGAGAAGGCCCTTGATAAATCCGGCCTCGACCGAAGATGCGTCCAGATGGTAGAGACTACGGACAGGGCGGCGGTCGACCTCCTGCTCAAGGCGGAGGGATATATAGACGTGGTCATACCGAGGGGTGGAGAGGGGCTTATCCGCGCCGTCGCGGAGAAGTCCAGGGTCCCTGTGATTAAGCACTACAAGGGCGTCTGCCACGTCTACGTAGACGAGTATGCCGACATGGACAAGGCACAGAAGATATGCCTTAACGCAAAGGCGCAGAGCCCGGCCACGTGCAATGCCATGGAGACCATGCTG
>JAUXLO010000037.1 GCA_030623665.1 Planctomycetota bacterium | reverse complement strand
GGGGTGTCGGTCTTTTTTGCGGGCGCTGTCTTGCTCTCGCCCAGCGTCTCGAGGCGCTCGAGGCGGGAGCCGAATTTGTCCAGGTCCTTGCTTGCGTCGTCGTATTTCTGGAGGCTGTTCCTGAGGTGCTTGCCCAGCGTCTCAAAGTCGCCGCCGAACCTGCCGAAGTCGCCCCTGAGGGCCTGAAGGTGCTTCAGGACCTCTTCCACCCGCTCCTCTATCCTCATCCCCCTGAGACCCAGCAAGATGGTCTGCAGGTACGAGTAAAAGGTGTTGGGCGAGACGGGGATGACTTTTTTCCGCATGGCGTAGTCCGAGACGGTGTCGCCGGTGGACTCATCCTTAACGATGGTTTCATAGTAGACGTTCTCGGCGGGTATGTACATGAGCGCGAAGTCGAAGGTCCTCTCGGCGGGGCGTATATACTTCTCAGCGATGGTGTCTATATGTTTCTTCACGTTGTTCACAAATTCCTTACGCGCGCGCTTCCTTGTATCCTCGTCGTCGGCCTCCAGGTATTTCCTGAAATTTTCGAGCGGGAACTTGGCGTCTATAGGGACCAGCCTCTCGCCGAGGATGATGATGGCATCAACCCTGTCGCCGCCCTTGAACTGGTACTGGAATGAGTAATGGTCCCGCGGTATGGTCTGTTTGAGCAGGTCTGCGAGCAGGAGTTCACCAAGCCCGCCCCTCAGCTTGGGGGGGCGCAGTATGTCCTGGAGGCTTGAGATGTCCTTGCTTATCTCCACCATGCGGTTGGTGGCCTGGTGGAGCTGGCCCAGTTTATTCTGTACATCGCTCACCACCTTTGCGGCGTTGTCGAGCCGCGTGCCCAGGGTCTCCTGGGAGCGTTGCAGTAGTTCCTGATGGGAGTGGAGGCGTTGTCCTATCTGCTCTGTGAGCTGGCTCAGGCTCTGGCGCGTCTCGTTCCTCAGGTCGTTTAACTGCTGGTGGAGCATGAGGCCTTCATCCCCCTTGCCGCGCCTTTTGTTTGAGACCGCCAGCCATATGAACATCCCCGCCAGCAGCATGAGTATCGCAACGTTTAGATACTCCATCTAACCCACTCCTTGTGTTTAACTGCGGTATTTAATAGACACCGACTTTTTCTGTAAGACTGCCACCCCTGACTCTCTTTCCAGATGTTAACCTATTTCCCCTTACTGCTCAATAATTTTTAAAGTAATATATTTTGACTTTATACCGCCCAGGTTGGATAATTTGAACGGGATAAAAATATGGAAAAGACACAGACACCTGAAGAGATACGGCAGATGACCCGTGCGCGTTTTAGCCGCATCGCCGGAGACCCGTCCTCTGAAAAGAGATTCCCAGTTGGGCCGGAGAGTGCAAAACGTCTTGGGTACAATCCTGCCGAAATAGACGCCCTGCCGCGTTCTGTAACGGAGTCGTTTGCAGGCGTGGGTTGTACGATCGCCCTTGGCCCGATAGAGGAGGGGGAAACGGTACTCGACCTCGGCTGCGGGGCGGGGCTTGACAGCCTCCTTGCGGCGCGCAGGGCCGGCCCGGGGGGACGGGTCATCGGGATTGATATGACCCCTGAGATGGTGCGCAAGGCAGAGGAAAACCGCCGACAGCTCGGGATGGAGAACATAGAATTCCGACAGGGCTCCGCAGAGCAGCTTTCTGTAGAAGATGCCTCTGTTGACCTCGTCCTTTCGAACGGCGTCATAAATCTATGTCTCGATAAGGAGCGCGTTGTTTCAGAGATTTATCGTGTCCTCCGACCGGGGGGGCGCCTCTACGTGGCAGATATCATCCTTGAGGACGGGGTGGACCAGGCCACGGTGGAGGAACTCGGCACCTGGTCCGACTGAATCTGCGGCGCTATACCGGGAAGGTCTTTCCTGGAAATGCTTGAACGGGCGGGGTTCATCGAGGCACGAATGATTGAGAAGACAGGCTATCACACCTCACGGTTTACGGTGGGCGCCACTTTTATGGCAAGAAAACCCACGTAGTGTAGTAGGGTGTGCGCCTCTGGCGGAGATTCGCCTGTCTTTTTGGCGAACAATCTCCTGTGCGTTCAAGAGATTGCTTCGGGACTACGCCCCTCGCAATGACAAAAGCAATCATTGGGGCGGGCCTGTCTGAGCGGACAGCCGCAAGGGCTGTCCCTACAGGCAAACTACCACGTCCTCTCCCCCAAATCCCCTTGACACCCCTGGGTGGGGTGGATTAAAATTTGGTTGTCCCTCCATCCATAAGATGTAAACATGGAAGTATTTATGAAGGCATTACTTAAACTCATCTGCAACAACGAAGAATTCCAGTCCCTCCGGAAAGATTTAGGGGCGGGCGGTGAGCTGCGGGCAGGCGGGCTGTGGGGCTCGTCCGCCGCATATCTTCTGAGCGCACTTACTGTTGCAAATACTGAGGGTGCGCCGTCACGGATATTTGTTATCACCGGCAGTGTGGAAGAGGCCGAGGAGTTTTGCGAGGATCTGAACCTCTTCAGGCCCGGCACCGCATCGGTCTTTCACCCCTGGGAGGGTTTTTCAACCGAGAAGTGGAGGCCGTCCGCACAGCTCCCCGCAGAACACCTGCAGATACTCCACCCGCTGTTGTTCGGCAGTGGCGATGCCGATGGCAAAAAATCCGACGCTCACCGCGCTACCGGCTCGGTTATAGTCTGCTCAATACAGGCACTTTTGCAGAGACTGCCCAAACCCGATGTCTTACTGAAAAACACACTGAAGGTATCCGTCGGTGACGAGATAGGTCCGCAGAAGGTCCTGGGCTGGCTGACTGAGAGGGGTTTTAACAAGGTCTCACGCGTGGAGGTTTCGGGGGAGTACAGTCTTCGCGGCGGGATTATGGATATCTTTCCTGCATCCTCTGACCTGCCAGTGCGCCTGGAATTTTTCGGGGATGGCGTGGAGTCCCTGCGCATCTTTAGTCCCGATACACAGACGTCCGTCAGGCAGCTTGAAGACGTCAATATACTTGCCCTTGGTGAGGATTTTTCTCCCGTTGAAGGTGACGGCTCCCTGTTTGACTACCTGCCCCGCGACACCTGGGTGGTGCTGAGGGAGCCTGCACAGATAGAGGAACGCGCCCTGAAGGCCATCCAGAGCCAGCCTCAGGACCAATCGTGGCTGCTTGACTACGGCCTGGTGAGGGACGAGTGGCGCAGGCATACCACCCTCTCACTGTCCTTCCTGCCGTTTGCGGATAAAACGTCACACAACTTTGCGGTTGAGTCCGTGGAGCGCTTTGAGGCCCCGCTGGCACAGGTTGATAAGGCGTATAAGCCGGCGGGAGATTCGGGTGAGAGACGCTCCCACGATTCCAATCTGGCTGCGACCCTTACCGCACTCGGTGAGCTGGGTGAGGTAAAGGCCCGGCAACATAAAACACGGATGGTCGTCTTTTGCGCCAACGAGGCGGAGGAGAAGCGGTTTCAAGAGCTCCTGGCCGACACGGATATGGGGCTGGAATCGGCCATAGGCAGGCTCAGCAAGGGTTTTTTCTGCAGAGACATCGGGCTGATACTCTTGTCTCATCACGAGATATTCCACCGCTACAGGATACGCCGCAGGCCGAGGCATATCACACCCTCCAGGCCCGTCGAGAGCCTTCTCGAGCTTGAGCGCGGCGACTGCGTGGTCCACGTCACCTATGGCATCGCCATATTCCACGGGGTAGAGACGCTTGAGCACGAGGGGCAGCGCCGTGAGTGTCTTGTGCTGGAGTTTGACGGCAGCACCCGGCTCTACGTGTCCGGGTCTAAGATGGAGCTGGTTCAGAAATACATAGGCCCCAGGGAGCACAGGCCACCGCTGAGCAAACTTGGGGGGCAGGGCTGGTCGCGCAGACTTAAAGAGGTGAAGCAGGCGGTAACCGACCTGGCCGGTGAGCTCCTGGATATGCAGGCCCTGCGCAAGGCCAGGCCGGGGATAAAATATCCCTCTGACTCCGATTGGCAGAAGGAGTTTGAGGCCGAGTTCCCCTATGAAGAGACCGAGGACCAACTGAAGGTAAACCGGGAGATAAAGGCCGACATGGAGTCACGCCGGCCTATGGACCGGCTGGTATGCGGGGACGTGGGTTACGGGAAGACGGAGCTTGCGGTGCGGGGCGCCTTCAAAACGGTCATGCATGGTAAGCAGGTGGCCGTGCTTGTTCCCACCACCATACTTGCCCAGCAGCACTACAGGACGTTCTGTGAGAGGATGGCAGATTACCCCATGAGGGTAGAGGTCCTCAGTCGGTTCAAGACGCGCTCCGAGCAGAAGGCCGTATTGGAGGCGCTGGCGCAAGGCGCTGCAGATGTTGTGATAGGTACACACAGACTTGTGCAGAAGGATGTTAGATTTAAGGACCTGGGACTGGTTATAATCGACGAAGAACAGCGTTTCGGGGTAGAACATAAGGAGAGGCTCAAGAGGCTCCGGCAGACGGTGGACATACTTACCCTCACGGCCACACCTATCCCCAGGACGCTGCATATGTCGCTGCTGGGCCTGAGGGACATCTCGGCCCTGACCACACCGCCGCAGGACAGACAGGCGATAAAGACCATGCTGATGCGCTACGACCCCCGGAAGATACGCCAGGCCATCCTCTTTGAGCTCAACCGCGAGGGGCAGGTGTACTTCGTACATAACAGGGTTTACAACATAGAGCACGTGGCCCGTGAGCTGTCTAAGATAGTGCCTGAGGCCAAGATTGCCGTTGCACACGGACAGATGCCGGAGAAGCTGCTGGAGGAGAGGGTGCTTGAGTTTATTGACAAGGGATTTGATGTTCTGCTGTCTACCACTATAATAGAGTCCGGTATGGACATCCCCAACGTCAACACGATTTTTATAAATGATGCCGACATGTTTGGTCTGGCGGAACTCCACCAGCTCCGGGGCAGGGTAGGCCGTTACAAACATATGGCCTATGCCTACCTGCTTCTGCCTACGGACAGGCCCGTCACCCCGGAGGCGGAAAAGCGCCTGAAGGCGATCGAGGAATTTTCTGAACTTGGTGCGGGCTTCAGGATAGCGCTCAGGGACCTGGAGATACGTGGTGCGGGCAACATCCTTGGGCCTCAGCAGCACGGGCACATACAGGCCGTGGGCTACGAGATGTTTTGTCAGCTCTTGAAATCGGCGGTAAGAAGGGCGAGAAATGAGCCCTCTCCGCCGCCGAGTAAGGACGTTTCAATAAACCTCAACCTGGATTCATACCTGCCCCGGGAATATGTACCTGAAGAAGACCAAAAACTCGAGGTGTACCGAAAACTCTCTCGCTGCAGTTCTATTGAAGAGGTATGCGATTTTGAGACGGAGCTCAGGGACAGGTTCGGACCGCTGCCCGTACAGGTGAAAAATCTTCTTGCCGAAAAAGAATTACGGCTGGCTGCGCAGGCGTGCAGCATCCGCTCCATTTTCAGGACGAACGGGAAGGTGGTCATGGAGGTGGAGGATCTCAGAAGGGCGGAGACCGGTCTTTACGACGTCCGTCATCGAATCAAGGTTATAAACGGGAACACAGTGCACCTGGAACTCCCGGCGAGAGATGCATCGCCTGAGGGCACAGTGCGTTTTCTAAAAGAGGTCTTCAAGCTCCAGGCATAGTATTTTTAGAGGAGGATTGTCTTATTGAAATTGTTCGGTAATAGGGGCGCTCTGCGAAAGTCCCTAAATGCCATATGTCATTCTAAGCATAGTGGTCGAGCTTGCTCGACTTATGTTAGTAACGAGACCCTTCGCTGCGCTCAGGGTGACAGGCGTTGGAGTATTCGTCATTCTGAGCGAAGCGAGGAATCTAGTATTTTTGGAGATTCTTCGGTCGTTTCACTCCCTCAGAATGACATCAATTGCGCGGGGTTTTCCAGAGGTCTCAACAGGTGGTCTGCTGTTTTTTTGTTGTTTCTTATCGTCACAGTTCTTTTGCTTGCCCAGACTACGCTCACCGCAGAGAAACGGTACGTAGGTACCATAGTGGCCGTGGTCAATGACAAAATAATCACTGAGAGGGAGGTTCACAGGCGGGCAGCTGTGGTTATCGGCGACGCCATAAAGAAGTACAAGGGAGAGGAATTGCAACGAAGGGCAAATGAGATACTGACCGAGGTCCTCAATGAGCTTATAGACAGACAGCTGCTGGTGCAAAAGGCACACAGCATCATAGATGAAAACCCCTTTGTGATGGACGAGATTGAAAAGGACCTGGATGCATTTGTGGATGAGGCCGTGGACGAGGTGGGCTCACTCAGCAAGTTCTATGAAATTGCCATAAAGGATGGAATCAACCCTACGGAAAAAAAGATGGAGCTTAAGGACGACCTGATGGTGGAAAGGCTGCTGCAGGATTTTGTATATGGGAAAATAAGTATCTCTCCAAAAGATGTCAGGGAATACTACCAGGAGCACCGGGACGAATTCGTCCTTGAGGGGTCTGTTAAAATGGCACAGATAATGCTAAAATTTTCCTCCTATCCCTCCGAAGAAGAGACCTGGAAAAAGGCCGAAGAGATAAGGGACAGGGCCTTAAAGGGGGAGGATTTCAAGGCACTGGTGGAGGAATTCTCCGAGGGGCCCAGGGCGTCGAAGGGCGGTGTATGGGAATTTGATGAGGTGCTGATCCTGAGAGAAAACATACGAAGGGCGGCCCTCGGGCTGGAGAAAGGCGAGATAAGCGAGATTGTTGAGACCGGCAACGGGCTCCACATTCTCATGGCAGAAGACGTCAGGCTCATAAAGGAGACAGATTTCGCAGAGCTGCAGGGTCAAATAAAAAGCAGGCTGTTCAAACAAAAGACGACAAAGAAAAAGAGAGAATACATAAATAAACTAAAGAAGAATGCAGTTATAAGGATTGTAAAGGCGGCAAAATAGCGTTTCATGGGAGGGATACACACTGTGGCCACATTTGCGGTTGTTGACATTGAAGAAGGCTTCGAAAACCGGGGCCAGATATGCAAGATGGTTGAGGAGGTTGTCTGGGAGTTGGGTATAAGTGATAAACTGGAAGAGGTGTTAATTAAACATTCTCCCCAGAATTCTTCTACGGACATGAACTATCTTGACATAAAGACGAAGTCCCTGGTGCTTGAAATAGTAGATTCGCTGGATAACTTGAAAGGCCGGGTCCTGCATGAACTCATGCACGTGGCGGACCAATTGAACAAGAAGTTTAAGTACAAAAAGAGCCATGAGCCGAGAGAGGGCACAACCGAACATAGGCGCTATAAGTATTTGTGGAATGTATACATAGACGGTCGCCTCTCAAGGGATGGATTGCCTGCCTATGAGACCTGCGAGGGCAGAGAAAAGGAGATGGAAGAGTGTTACCCCGAACTGAGTGCAGAGCTGAGGAAAAAGGTGTTTGATTTCCTCTGGGAACTGGAACCACTTAGCCAGAAACAGATTGCAGAGATGAGTCACGACCTCTTTTCAGCGTCAAATGAGCTAAGGTCCCTTGCCAACTCGCGCGGGGAGAAACTCCACAACTTTGAGACACTGGAAGATCTAAAAAACTACGGGAAGTGAGGGCGTTATTTCAAGGGACTGAATAGGCTTCGTCTTGCCTTCGCGGGGTCCGGAGGACGGTGATAAGGGCCGTACTTTAAGAGGGGAATGATGACCACAGTTAAGGATGCACTGCTTATAAAGGTGCGGCGGTATCAAGCCTCCATGCTGAAGGACACCTACCGCGACCTTATGGAGGATGAGGACTATAGACGGCTTATCTCGTTTATTCTGGATACCGTTTACGCCTCCGACGACGTTAACGCATCCTCTGAGGCATTCAAAAAGGTGTACGGCTACTTTGTAGACAGGCCAAAGGGCAAGCCGATAGGTATACTCACCAAACTGCTTGAGTTGAACCGCCTCAGCGAGGAGCTCGACCGGTCTTTAATCCAAAAGATCGGCGATACCGGTGAGATAACCGACGCGGCCTACGAAGAGGCACTGCGCGCATGCAATGACCGCAAAGACCGCGAGCGTCACATAGAACTCTTCGTCAGGTGCGTCAACACCCTGCACCGTTTTTCTCGTCATCCCCTAAACGCCTTCATGTTCAAGGTCATAAAGCTGCTCATGTCGTACCTTGGCCACCCGAAGGCGATAAAGGCTGTAGAAGAGGGATACAACGCCCTCCTTGGGGTCAAGGACATCTCCCGATTCACCAACGCCGTAAGGGAAAGGGAGCTGGAGAGGCTGAAGAGGGTGTACGGGAACTAGTTTAGAGGGTACACGACTTGGTGTGCCTCTGGTTTTTTGCTGGATTATCGTCTGCGTCTCTCAGGCCGGACGGGAGGATTTTTTCGCCCCCCTTGCCTTGGTCTGAACGCACATTATAAGGCTGGCCAGGGCAAATGCACCCCATACGCCCTCCAGGGTGGCAAACACCCAGTTCCTTAACTGAAACGCATACCAGGCGAGCACAAACCCGCCGATAAAGTTCATTATCTGGTAGTGTATTACGTGCTGACCCCTCCCCCAGAAGTTGCCCATTATGAAGGCGGCAAGCAGCAGGGTAAGGCCAAAGATTCCCATGGACATCTCAAAAGGAGTTCCCATCTTTGAAAGGCCACCTTTCGTAAGAGGTCTTCGTAGGGACAGATCGTACCTGAGGCAGACCCGTCATTTTCTGGGCGGGCCTGTCCCTACATTTTAGATTACGTAGCTCCAAGCCATAGCAGTATCAATCCCCCACCCCTATCCTGGCGAAGCGTCGCTTGCCGACCTTTATGACCATGCCGGGGGTGATGTTTACCTCCGTCTCTGCATCCTTAAGGGCCTCGTCGTTTATGCTGACACCGCCCTGGGCCACCAGCCGCCTGGCATCGCCGTTGGTCTTTGCGAAGCCGCCGACCACCAGGAGCCTCACAATCCATATCTTGCCGTCCTTAAGCGCATTCCTTGGTAGCAGTATCTCAGGCAGGTCTTCGGGGAGTTTGCGCTCCTTAAAGACCCTGTCGAACTCCCTCGCGGCCCGTTCGGCAGCCTCCGTGTCCCAGTACCGGGCGATTATTGCCTTGGCGAGTTCGGCCTTGGCCTCCCTGGGGTGGACGTCGTGGTGTAGTAGCTCGTCTATCCTCTTATCGTCCAGGTCGGTGGCCAGCAGAAAATACTTCTTCATCAGGTCGTCCTTTATGGACATCGCCTTTCCGAACATCTGGCCGGCATCTTCGGTTATCCCGATATAATTCCCCAGGCTCTTGCTCATCTTTTTCTGTCCGTCCGTGCCCTCAAGGAGCGGTGTGGTCAGGGCCACCTGCGGCTTGAGGCCCCAGTCCCTCTGGAGGTCTCTGCCCACGAGGAGATTGAAGAGCTGGTCGGTGCCGCCCAGTTCCACGTCGCTCTTTATCATTATGGAGTCGTAACCCTGCATTAGCGGGTAAAGGAGTTCGTGCAGGCTGATGGGTGTACCTGAGGAGTAGCGCCGGGTGAAGTCGTCGCGTTCAAGCATCCTGGCTACGGTTATCTTCGAGGCCAAGTGGATAATCTCAGAGAAGGGCATCTTCTCAAACCATTTGCTGTTATATACGGTCTCTGCCTTGTCCATGTCGAGTATCTTGCCGACCTGGTCTAGATAGGTCTTGGCATTGGCCATGACTCCCTCCCTGGTCAGCATGGGCCTGGTCTTATTTACCCCGGCGGGGTCGCCTACCATGGCCGTATAGTCGCCTATGATGAGTATGGCCGTGTGGCCTAGCTTCTGAAATAGCGACAGCTTATGGACGGGGATGGCGTTGCCTATGTGGATGTCCGGCGCCGTGGGGTCGAGACCGAGTTTGATCCTGAGGGGCCTATTTTCTGTCCGGGACCTGCGTAACTTCTCCAGCAACTCCTCTTCCCGGACTATGTCGATGACGCCCCTACGGATTATCTCCAGCTGCTCCCCTGCCTCTTTAAATGTCATTAGAATGTCCCCCCTGCCTGCTTAAACCAGAGGAGGACGCACAAGGACACAGAATTGTGTAGTATGTGGACCGTTATGGGTGCCACAAGCGTATTTGTCTTTTCGTAGAGGTATCCCAGGAGCAGGCCCAGGATAAATATTTGTAGAAAGATATAGACGTTAAAATGGACCATGGCAAAGAGGAATGAGGTGATGAGGATGGCCTTCACACGCCCCATTGTATCCCTCAGGGCGGGCTGCAGAAAACCCCTGAAGAGTACCTCTTCGGCCACAGGTCCGATCAACGCCCCAAACGCAATTATGGCGATAATGCCAAAATAAGACCTTTCCTCCAGGAACCGGAGCACTATCTCTTGGTGCTCGGGTGTAATACCTGCGTTTCTTGTGGTCAACTCCACCAGAAGGCCTGTCAAGATGATAAGGGGCAGTATGACCGCGTACCGTAAGAGGCCGCCGGTCAGGTTTTTCCTCCAGTCCAGGAGGCTGAAGCCCAGGGATGCTACAGGCTGCCCAAGGCGGACGTTTACGATATATAAAACGTAAAGGCAGGACAGTGCATTGGTTAGTAAAGAAAGCGCTAGCGCCACCGTATTTGCGCCGTAGACCGCAAAGGGGTCTTGCCCTAACAGCTTGCGAGCCCCCGCCAGCAGCATGGCAGAACCCAGACTCATCATCAGGAAATAAAATGCGAAGACCTTTAATGTGTCCCTCAGTTCCCAGGGACAGACTCTATCCCTGCTCGTTGTGTCGAGTCCCAACACCGATGGTTCACTCCTTTGTCAATATTTGAAGCCATAAGCACCCACCGGGGCGGTAATGCTGTATAGCGCATAAAGTAGGGGCACAATATTTTGTGCCCCTACAAAGATCCACAAAAGTTAAAAATCCTGCAGAAGTCTCATTCTATAGGCCTCAACCCCAAAAATCAACGTCTTTGGCCCCCGGCAGGTTTTTGATTAACCGTGGGACAGGTGCCGAAGGGCCGTTATTTTGGATCCGAATGACCGCTTGTACAGGTTGCTCCGCACTTAACCCTGAGGACTT
>JAUXLO010000129.1 GCA_030623665.1 Planctomycetota bacterium | reverse complement strand
TACTGGCGTTGGGATGTCTTCTTCCGGGGACGACACGCCTCTGACGAGAGGAGAGCATCTCTATAAGAGACCTTTTACCCCTGAAAACGCTCAGGAAATCCTCAGATACCTCACGGCAAAATTTGTCGGTAGGGTGCTGTCTTCCTACAGGCACGACACGGAAGCGGTCCAGGATTATGCCGTCTTTGCGGGTATAGGCCTGGGCACTTATGATATTAAGCCCCCTGGCCGCCAAGACCCCTGATATTTGAGAGAACCTGGCAGGCTGGTCCTCGGTAGACAGCCACACCTCTATAAAGGGGGCCTCCTGGGAGAAATTTAGCGCTATAGGGCGATTATCTTTTTTCAGCTCCTGGATCAGCCCCAGGTGTACGATTGCCTCTTGCGGCTCCACTTCTATGGCATATCTGGGTGGGACCAGCTCACAGTGCCTAATCGCCTCTTCTTCCATACCTCTCTTGCGTGCCAGGTCCAGGAACTGTTCTCTGAATGCCCTTTGGTTCTTTGCTACCGCTTTGGCCGCATCCTTGGAGAGGATTATTGCCGCCTTCTGGTACAACTCCCATAAAAGGGAGTCATGCCAGGCGGACCAGGACCCGCTGGCCTTGATATCGGCATATGTGAGTATATACAGGAGCTTCAGATTGGTGAGATTGCCGACCTTCTCCGCAAGGGCCGCCAGCGCAGTTTCTTCGCTGTGGTCGCGACGTTCAAAGAGATATGCCATCTCCAGATGATTCTCTACCAGGAACTCGAGCAGTCTTGCGTCATCCTCCTCGAGGGATAGCCTTTTGGCGATAGTAGGGATGACGGCTGCCCCAAGGAGCGAGTGATGGGGACCTCTGGGTTTGCCTATGTCGTGAAGCAAGAGGGCCAGCCTTAGAATGGCCTGTCTGCCCGTCTCTTCCAAAAACTTCCTCTTTTGCACCTTCTCTTGGGGGTCAAGTTGCCACAGCCTGTCTATCACACCTATCGCCCGTAGGGAGTGTTCGTCAACCGTGTGGCTGTGAAGAGACTCGTAGTGGACAAAGCCCACCAAGTCGTCAAACTCGGGTATATACCTGCCCAGTAGCCCGCAGTCCCGCATATGCGACAGTACCTTGGAGACATCACCCGTACCCTCCAGTATGCCCATAAATAATTTTGCCACCTCTGGGTCGCTGCGGAATTCCTCGTCCACCAGCCCCAGGTGCTCGTGTAGGAGCTTTAGGACCTGCTGGCTCGGCTCCAGGTGGTGTCTTTGGGCCGTAAGGAAGGCCTCCATCATCTTTTTTGCCTTCCGGGGGCCGTTGAGGGCATCTTCACGGCTGAAGTAGAGGTTTTTCCCTATGGCGACCATGTCTGGGCCGAGAGGCCTCCGTGAAGGGCCTCTGGGGGCCTCTGAGGGCCTTCCAGCACCTTCAAAACGGGCGACGATAGTATTTAGGTGAAAGTGTATCTTTCCGGCTGCTGTGAAGTAATTTCTCATTAATTCCGTAGCACCGGGGAGCCCGTTATTCTCCTTGTATCCCAGTGCCCCAGCAACCGTCTCTTGAAGCGCACGCTCTAGTATGTCGTATCTCCTTTCAGAGAGGAGATGGAGCTGTGTGCGGACCCGAAGGATATGGTCGCTGGCCTTCTGGATGGATAGCAATTCCTCTTCATTCAGCAGG
The DNA here is from genome assembly GCA_030623665.1 of Planctomycetota bacterium. Classification (GTDB taxonomy): domain Bacteria; phylum Planctomycetota; class Brocadiia; order Brocadiales; family Bathyanammoxibiaceae; genus Bathyanammoxibius. Next base: position 3,967 of record JAUXLO010000129.1, on the reverse strand, counting down.
GGCAGAAGGCTGCCAAACTGGGAGGGAAGCAGCCGGGACAGCCGCAGCATCCAAAAAATCAATTGTGCATCCCTGAGGCCACCGGGGTCTTCTTTGATATTAGGTTCGAGGAGGAAGGGAGACATACCCCTTGAACGGTGCCTGCTGCGGGCTTCCTCGATCCTGTCTGATATAAAGGAGAACAGGTTGTTGGAGAAGAAGTGCAGGAGCACCTCCTTTTCGAAGTATTTGTAGGCGGATTCGTCGCCGGCAACGTGCCTGCTCTCCAGAAGGGCGGATGCGGTAACGAAGTCCTTTTCCATCACCCGGTGACTGTCTTTTGGGCCCCTGCAGGCGTGAGATACCCCCAGGCCGGTGTCCCACAGGAGCTGCAGTACGGTGCTCATAAGGTATTCCACATAGGCGGTTGGTGTCTCGTCTAAGTGGAACAGCACAAGGTCTACGTCGGAAAAAGGGTGCAGTTCCCCCCTGCCGTAGCCGCCGGTGGCTATCCAGGCCACAGGCACCTCCTTATCGGGGGCAGTCTCTCGTGTATATCGGTGCGCCGAGACAACGACGGCGTCTATTAGCTTGGCCAGTCTCGTGGCCACCACCCTCCCCGGTGCACCTTCGTGGTGGAGTTTATAGGTAAGCGCCTTTTCGCGCTGGACGTAGTCCTTGAGTCTTTTCAGGACCTGCGCCCTTTCGGGCCGATCCCCCTGCAGGGAAAAAGAAGGCATCGGGAGGTCTAAGACGGTTGCTTCTTTAAAGGTCATTGTACAAGATTTGCCGTGGCTTAAACGTCATGATATAAAGTAAACTCGTAGGGGTGGGGACGGAGTCGAACAGGCTCAACCTCGTGCGCCCTTTTGTAAGATATCCAGGTCTCAATAACGTCCTGGGTAAAGACATCCCCTTTTAGTAGAAATTCGTGATTTTCTTCCAGGGCATCAAGGGCCTTTGCCAGCGACTCTGGCGTTGAAGGCACCTTTGCCAGTTCCTCCGGGGGCAGGTCGTATATGTCCTTGTCAAGGGGTTTACCCGGGTCTATCTTATTCTGTATGCCGTCGATTGCGGCCATTGTCATGGCGGCAAAGGCCAGATATGCGTTGCAGGAGGGGTCCGGCGTCCTGAACTCCAGCCTTATCGCCCTGGGGTCGTGGGTATACATAGGTATCCTGATTGCCGCACTCCTGTTTCTGGAGGAGTATGCGAGGTTTATGGGTGCTTCATGCCCGGGGGCCAGCCTCTTGTAGGAGTTTGTAGTTGGGTTCGTGAATGCAAGAAGGGCGCCGGCATGATGGAGGATTCCTCCGATGGCATACATGGCCACATCGCTCAGGCCTGCGTAGCCGTCCCCGGCGAAAAGAGGTTCCCCGCCCTTCCAGAAGGAGAGATGCGTGTGCATGCCCGAACCGTTATCGCCCATGATGGGCTTGGGCATAAAGGTCGCCATCTTACCGTGCTTCCTGGCGGTATTTTTTATGATGTATTTATAGAGCTGGAGCGTGTCGGCCATCTTTACCAGGGTACCGTACCTGAAGTTGATCTCGCACTGACCGCCCGTGGCTACCTCGTGGTGCTGGCGCTCCACCTCCATGCCGCACTGTTCCATGAACAACATCATCTCTGTGCGGATGTCCTGCAGGGTGTCCGCAGGGGGGACGGGCTGGTATCCCTCCTGGATGCCGATCTTGTAGCCCAGGTTCGGGTGCTCATCCTCTCCCGTGGTCCAGTTCCCCTCGGAGGACTCTATAAAATAAAAGGAGTGGTTCGGCTGGTGGTTGAAGCGGAGGCTGTCGAAGATAAAGAATTCCGCCTCGGGACCAAAGTAGGCCGTGTCTGCTATACCTGTGGACTTCAGATATGTCTCCGCCTTCCGTGCAATGTAGCGGGGGTCTTTAGGGTAATTCTCTCTGGTGATAGGCTCCAGGATGTTGCAGGCGAATATTATGGTGGGTGCCTCCATAAAGGGGTCCATTACTGCTGAGTCGGGGTCCGGTACGGCCAGGAGGTCGCTCATGTGAATGGGCTGCCAGGCGCGGAGGCTAGAGCCGTCGAAACCGAAGCCCTCCTCAAATACCTTCTCAGTAAGCTCCCTGACCGGAACGGAAAAGTGGTGCCACTTCCCAAGGAGGTCGATGAACCGAAGGTCTACTACCTGGGCGCCCTTCTTCTTACAAAGTTCTATTGCGTCTTTTGGGGTCATTTTTTTCAGATGGCCTCAGGCCCCCTTTCGCCGGTCCTTATGCGTATCGCATCGTCCAGTGGGATGACAAAGACCTTGCCGGCACCGTCTTCTTCTCCCAACCTGCCGGCGCGAACGATGGTCTCTATCGCAGGCTCAACAAAGGGCTCGTTGACGGCTATCTCCAGCTTGACCTTCCTTACGGTATCCACCGTGTATTCCTGCCCCCGGAAGGTCTCGGTACGGCTCCCCTTGCCGCCCAGTCCCTCTACGTCGCTGACGGTTAACCTTACTACTCCGACCTCGCAGAGGGCGTCCTTGACGGCCTCCAGTCTGGCGGGTTGAATAACGGCTTCGATCATCCTCATAAGTAAAACATTCGCAGATACTTAGGAAGGCTTACCTGATAGAGAAAATGCGATAAAAACCCACTCAAAATATTATACAGGAAATAGGCCGGAATTCAAGGTGCTGGTTGGCAAAATCTGTAAATAATATGGGCTTTTTATGGGGTTGTTTTTTGGCAGAAATGCGGCGTATTCCAGGGTGTCGGGGCGGGTTTAATAGGGGATTTATTATAAATTATTTTGGTATGGAGAGCCCACGGGGGGATTCGAACCCCCAACCCCGGCATTACGAATGCCGTGCTCTACCGACTGAGCTACGTGGGCATGTTTGTAGTGGGATCTGAAAACGGCAATGTGGTTTTTAAGGTCATTGCAGTACTCTTGACCCCATGTGATTATAAGGTCTGCCTGTCAGTGAATCAAGGAAACATGGAGAGGTTTTTCGTCGGCGTCCCTGTCTGATAGAGGACGGGTAAGGGCTTTGGGAGAGAGGTCTCCTCTGAGAGATGCAGTGCTAGCCGTAGAAGGTGAAGAACCTGAGCAATACCCTGAGTCGCTGGGCGATGCTGACCTTTGCGGAAGGGTATCTGACCACAAGGGAGAATGTTTTCTGTATCTTCTCCATTTTTGTTTTGGTTTCGGAGTCGAACTTCAGGGGAGAGGTCTTCCAAGTATTTTTTTCTATCTCTCCAAACAATCCCTCATCGAAATGTCCCGTAGCTATGGCGATTTTTGTCAGTTCTATGCCGGGGTAAGGCATAAAGAATTGTGCTGTTGGGTGTTCGGGTCTGCAACGTGTATTCAGGTCTACGGTCTCGTATGTGTTTTCCAACGTCTCGGTCGGCAGGCCTATCATGTTTGACAGGCTTAGCTTCAGGCCGGCGGAGTGGATCAGGTCCGACGCCCTGATTATGGTCTCGTTTTTCATCTTTCTCTGTAAGACTTTTTCCCTTATATGCTCGTTGCCGGTTTCAATAGCCATGCGTACGATGTGGCAGCCGCTTTCTTTCAGCAGCGTTACCAGCTCTTTATCGACCAGAGCATTTTCCCAATGCCTTCAAGTTTTTAGAAGCTCTTCCTAAACCGCCACAGAAACTTGACCGCGTTAAAGAGGGAGATTTGCCTCTCTTCTTTATAACGGAAAAAGGTGCTGAGGAAAATAATCAAATAGAACAGTCGATTAAATTTGAAATTTCTTATTACCTTTTCCGTGGGACCAAGCAAAAAAGGGTATTTTATGAGGAGGTACGAACATTTCTGTACATTCTCTATTTTGTCTTTGTCTTTCAGTGTTAAAACGCTGTGTGTGAGGAATGACTTCGGCAGGTCATCAAAAGTGAACCCCTTCTTAAGGTACCCGTGTTCGATACAATATTTAGCAAGATTTGTTTCCGGAAATGGCATAAATAAGGTCGAGAAGGCAAAATCAGTTTTTATTTTTATGTTTATCCTG
>JAUXLO010000041.1 GCA_030623665.1 Planctomycetota bacterium | reverse complement strand
GCTGGAGAAAATTCGATTCCAGAAATATTTACGCGGAGGCCTCCGTGCGGATAGAACTTCCGGAGCCCTGCGACCTTGTGGATAAGGGGCTTATCAAGGGAGAAGGAGAAAAGGAGACATGGACAGCCACGCTTAAGGTCATGAACAACAGAAGGAAGCCTTACATCTATCATTTTATCCCCCAGGAGTACGTACAGCACATAGGCGCATGGAGCGCTGTCAGCAGGAAGCTCGGGTTGGACTTCTCTTTTCCCGGGGCCGGAACTTCCGGGACCTCTTCCCCGCAAGCCAACGACGAAAAGCAGGAGGAAAAGCCCTTTAAGGCCAGGGGAATGGGAGGACTGTTCGGAGGCGCGCGCGCCGCGGCACCTCCCATAAGCGCATCCCTCCTGAAGGCATACAATGCCGAAAGCGAGGCTATACTCTCCAACCAAACCCTTATAGGCTTTATGCGGGGCGATGAGGAGGTGGGCTGGCTCTTTGGCCCGCGGCTCGTCGGACAGAACAAAAAGGTGCCCGAAAAGGGTACGAGACAGGTATACATCCTTATCGCCGTACCCGGCGAACTGCCCATGGTCAGGCTTACCATGACCACAAACTGGGTAAACGTAAGAGACCACTCAAAAAAGGCCTTCAATTACGTGGGGTCCAGTGATCTACTGCTGTGTTATTATCATATCCGTGAAAAAATAGAAGAATACAAAAAAGAGGCCGACAAGCGCAAAGAGGCCTTGCCAGAAGAAGAAAAGGACGGGTGGAAGGCTAGATGGGAGGACACTGTGATGCACGGCCTCATCACCCGAATGGACAGGCTCAAGTTCCTGATGCCGATAAGGACCGGCAGGCTGTTTCTTCCTTTTGACAGCAGTAAGGCCAACAGGGCAAAAGAATGTGAAATCAGTGACATGGTGCCGGAAATCAGCTCCATTTTTCCTAACTCCGGACCGTGCAACCTAGAGACACAGGTCCTGATCGAGGGCAAGAATTTCGACTACCGAGCACGGATTGAGGTGGACGGCAGAGACGTGCAGCCCATGAAGTTGATCAACCGACAGATACTCCTCGCAGCCATTCCCCCCTCTAAAAAAGCCGCCGCAAAGAAAGCCCGTGTAAGAGTGGTCACACCCATGGGTATAAGCAAGCCGCACGATTTCAACTACACAAACGCCGTGGCCGGTCCGCAGATAACAGGGCTTCAACCGGCAGGCCATCCCGCACCAGGCGAAGGGGTTCCAGTTACCATTTCAGGAAACCATTTTGATTGCAACACAAAGGCCCTGGTTGATGACAGAGAGGTTGACGCAGACTTTATAAACGAAAGAGAGCTGTTAGCCAGAATCCACGAAGACCTTCAAGGAAGTCGGGTCTCAGTAAAAGTCTATAACTCCTACGGCAGCTCCTCTAAAATGTTTAAGTGTCCGTAACTGACTAAATCACATTGTGGCCTTCCTGATAGCAGAGGTGAAGCTATGTACACAAAAAACAAGGCTCTTTTATTGCTCAGTACTTTGATGTTCATCTTTCTTTGGGGATGCAGTTCCCAGCTTGTCGTAAAGAAGGTCGATCCCGATGACGATGGTAATCCCCTTCATGGCGTACCCTTTTACCTCAACAAACCGTATATATTGGTAACTAAATACTTTGTGGAGGACGTGGGGAAGCCCGACAAAAGCAAAATACCCATATATACTACGGAGGAAATTACCTATCTGCCGGACCCTGAACATTTTTACGTAGCCACTTACATACCCGCGCCTTTTGCCTCTTCTGACTTTACCCTAAAGTATGAAGCCGGCAAGCAAGGCAGCGTAATTAGCGAAGTCTCATTCGCCTCTACTCCGCCTAGCCCTGAAAAATTGGCAGAGGCAGCCACGAAGGCATTCAAACCCATGAGTGCGCCAAGTGAGTGGCCTCAGTTTCTAACTGACTTGCTTGTTCCCGGTAAAAGGCTGAGGGTTGAGATAGAGCTCCTGCCCCTGACGGCACCCCAGAGCATCCCATGAAAAGACACAGGCCACTCTTAGCGGGAATAAGCATAGAAAGAATCTATGGCATGAAGGGAACCTTATGTTGTTTTGTCAGGGGAAAGACAAACAAGAAAAATTACCTGCTATCCTGCAACCATGTACTGAACGGCCGGGCGCGATTAGGAGACTCAGTCATTCAGCCGGCAATGAGTAGATCAATTAACAAGGTAGCAGGCTTCGAAAAAGCCATACCGCTCAAAAGCGTAGGCAATCTTGTGGATGCCGCCATCGCCGCCATAAAGGCGGATGTGAGGTTCAGAAACTCATTGCCGGAGCACGGTACCATAAAAGGTATAGCAACCGCAGAGAGAAACATGGGGGTAAGGATAATAGGCGCTTACACACAGACCTACGGAACCGTGAGAGAGACACACTGGAACGAAGAGGTCCATTTCAACGGTGGGATGAGAAAGAAGGAATTCAAGTCACAGCTTTTGATCGAGACAGATGAGTTATTAAGGGAAGGAGACTCAGGCGCCCCGGTCTTGACAAAAAAGGACAATAAGCTGGTCGGGCTATTCTTTGCAGGCAGGGTCAGGGATGACGGCACAAAGGAGGCCCTTGCCAACAAGATACAAGAAGTCCTGAAGGGTCTGCAAGTAGAGGTGGTTTTTCCCCGAGTGGAGGCCTAAGGAGAGGAAGCCAAAGTACTGTTACCGGGGGATTATTTTGATGGCGCAGGCGGAGTTGACGGTCATGCACGCCTTTTCGCAGATGCCGCAGCCGGTGCACTTTTCCCTGTTTACGACAGGCCTCCCGTCCTTCATAGAAATGGCCTCCTCCGGGAAGGGGCAGGCTATCACACAGGCCTGGCAGAACTGTATGTCGCCCGATATGCAGGACTCCTTGTCAACCACCGCCACGCCCATCCTGACGTCTTCCCGCCTCCCGGGCATCAGCAGCGCGCCGTCCTTACAGGCCTTTATGCAGGGGAAATCCTCACACAGCATGCAGGGCTGCTCAAGAGGGTCTATTATGGGCGAACCGAGCGGCAGCCCGCTGTCGATATCGTCTGCACCCCTTACGGCGTAGTGCGGACAGACCTTTATGCACTCGTCGCAAATGGTGCAGAGTGATAGAAAATCCTCTTCCGCCACGGCACCCGGAGGCCTCAGGTATCTCTTGGGCCGGCCCGCGGCCGCAATCCTTGCAACCTCCCCCAGGGCATCCGCAGCCTGCGTCAGGGTGTCCCTGAAGAATTCACGCCGCCGGGCGTCTACCCCCTCTCCTGTGGGGGAGCCGGTGCTGTACTTGATCAGCTCTTTAAGGATGTCTAACATATTTTGGTGTGAGACTACCAACCGTTTTCAGGGCAGGCACGGGAGCCTGCCCCTATATGATAGCAGAGCGAGCTCTGCCGCTACAAAACAATTATAAATCTAAACGTGCATAAAACCAAAACAAAAGGAGCCGGCATCCGTATCATTACAAGGCCGGTGCCACCTCATTGCGGTCTGTCTTACTGACCTCCAAAGCTCCTTACCTTCGGTATGAATTCGGCCACGTCTATATCAATCCCTAGCATGTCCATGACAAATTGTTTTACGGGGGCGTAGTCCTGGTTATCCGTGCCGTCTATCATCGATTTTACTAGCTCCTCGTCGGTCTTTGAGGCCTGCCAGGCGGGGTCGGTGAAATCCGGTGAACCGAATTGCACACCCTGCTCCGTAGGTTGACCGTTGGGGCCATGGCACAGAGCGCAGAGCATCCCGTAGAGCTGATTGGAGTCAACCTCCTGCGCCCGGCAATTCGACGTGTCAGATGCAAAGGCCATACTCAGGACTAAGAATGCTCCAAGTATTATCTTCTTCATCTCTCGGTTCTTCTCCTTATGAACGGTTTGACTATGTTGGCAAAAACAAATCTAATGCTATCTCCCCCGCTGGCTCAATATATCCTCTACCTTATCATACTCCGCACCCTTATAGAGGAAGGCCGGTGTAGTGCTTATGCTGGAGATTTGGAGGGCGAACTCTGCCCTTCCCTCTACGCTGTCGATACGGATTTCTTTATATTCCAGGCCCGCTTCCTTCAGCTTTTTCTTTGCCTCATCACATTTCGGACAGGTGTCCTGGGTAAAGACCAACAGTTCCTCTGTTTGTGTCATAGTTTTTTAGCCCCTGTTAGCGGTTGAAGCTGCCTTTTGTTCCAATTCCTCTATCTCCTTGGCGTACGGAGATATATCCTTCAGTTTCTTCATAATGGGGGGTATGCTTCGTGCGATATAATCAACCTCTTCCTCTGTGTTGTAACGGCTCAGGCTGAACCTCACGGATCCATGCGCGGCGGTGAACGGTACGCCCATCGCCCTCAGGACGTGAGAGGGCTCCAGTGAGCCTGACGTGCAGGCCGATCCGGAGGAGGCACAGATACCGCCCTCGCTAAGTAAGAGCAGTATGCCCTCACCTTCTATATATTCAAAGCTGATGTTGGTTGTGTTGGGAAGCCGGAGCGTTTTATGGCCGTTCAGCCTGGCGTTAGGGATGTTCGTGAGTAGATTTTCCTCCAGTTTATCCCTCAGGCTTTTTACACGGTCCTGTTCTTCCTTTATATATTCCTTCGCCAGCTCACATGCCTTGCCGAGGCCAATTATATACGGTATGTTCTCCGTCCCAGCCCTCTTGCCGTGCTCGTGGTGCCCCCCCATTATCAACGGCTGGAATTTTACGCCGCGCCTGATGTAGAGGGCGCCTACACCCTTGGGTGCGTGAAGTTTATGGCCGGAAAGCGCCAGCAGGTCTATGTTGCTCTTGCTCATGTCCATCGGCAGCTTGCCCACCGCCTGGACTGCATCGGTGTGGAATATGGCCCCCTTTTCCTTCGTTATGCGGGCGGCCCCCTCCACAGGGAAGATTACACCGGTCTCGTTATTGGCATGCATGACTGACACAATGGCCGTGTCGTCCCTTATAGCTGCTCTCAACTCCTCAAGGTCAAAGAGCCCCTCGCTGTCCACGCCAATCTCGGTAAGTTCGTAGCCATGCAGGGCGAGGTGCCTGCACAGACTAAGCACGGCCGGGTGTTCCACCCGCGTGGTAACTATATGCCTCTTCTTGGGGTATGATTCCAGTACTCCTCGTATGGCAGCATTGTCGCTCTCTGTCCCGCAACTGGTAAACACTATCTCGGAAGGGTCGGCCCCGATAAGATCAGCCACCCTCTCACGGGCATGTTCCATCCTCTTGTGAAGCTGGCCACCAAAGGTGTGCATGCTGGAGGGATTGCCGTAAAGTTCCTTAAAATAGGGTAGCATCTCCTCCACTACTTCGTCCGCTACCCTGGTGGTGGCGTTATTATCCACGTATACCGTCTTGTTCATGAAGCTGCCTCTTCGACTACCAGCTCCTCGGTAACAAACTCCCTGAGCCTCGATTCGACGGTTGATCTTGTTGTGGCCTTGGCGCCGGGACTCTCGGCACAACTTCCACTGAAGGACACATACACGGTGTCTCCATCTATATCTTCAAGCTCCACGTCGCCGCCTTCCAGCATAAGAACAGGCCTTACCTCCTTCTCTATAGTCTCCTGGATTAGCTTCATCTTCTTGATATTACTCATCTTCTTTGCACGCTTGGGTGCCACCGCAACCTCGGCCCCCCTGACCTCGTTTATAATCCTCTGGATGTCGGGATGGCAGGACTTACAACCGCCTCCGGCCTTGGTGTAATTTGTTACCTGTTCAATAGTGGAGAGGTTATTTCCCCTGATTACCCGTTCAATAATCGTATCGGTCACGCTAAAGCACTTACATATGATAGCGCCTTCCTCGGCGGGTGCCTTTTCGAAGCCCCGATAGTCGGCTATGGCGGCCTCTAATGCCTCCTCGCCCATTACCGAGCAATGCATCTTCTCTTTCGGCAGGCCATCCAGGTAGTCTGCAATATCCTGGTTGGTAATCTTTTCGGCCTCCTCCATCGTCTTGCCCTTGACAATTTCAGTCAGGGCACTGGCGGCAGCGATTGCGCTGCCACAGCCAAAGGTCTTGAACTTGGCGTCTACTATCCGGCCGTTATCCAGCTTGAGGGTAAGCCGTAAGGCATCACCGCAGGCTATATTGCCCACGTCGCCCACGGCGTCGGCATCCGGTATCTCACCCACGTTTCGAGGGTGAAAGAAATGGTCCTTTACCTTTTCTGAATAATCCCACATTGGACAACCTTAGAGGAAAAAAGCCGCTGGTTAGCAAAAAATATATGATATCCCACTGCTATGTTTATGTCAAGAAATAAGGAACCCGCACGTGTGCCAGCACAGTCACGCACAGCACTTTACCCAGGATCACATAATTTCTAAAAATCGAATAAAATTTTTGCAAACCACTGAAACGGGTAGTACACTCTCCACATAAACACAAATCAAACAGCGAGATGCGCTTATGAAGAGAAACGATCTGCAGGAAATTCACTTGCGATTACACATCTGCAGGCTTATAATCCCAACCCATATACTCTTACATCACACTAGCTTAGGAGAAGATTCGCAGCCTAATGGTAACAGAAGGCGGCAAGGTGTCCGGCGGACTTACCGCATCCAACAAACCAATCGCCACTGATGCACTTGGGCTGGTGTTTAATACCCCTATGGTCCGGTTGCGCAGGGTGGTAGAGGAGGGTTGTGCGGAAGTAGTGGCAAAGCTTGAGGGGAGCAATCCCACAGGAAGCGTAAAGGACAGGATATGCCTGGGGATAATCCGGGCTGCCGAGAAAGAAGGCAAACTAAAGAAGGGTTTTACCATAATAGAACCTACCGGTGGCAACACAGGCGTATCGCTCGCCATGATTGCCGCCGTACGGGGCTACAATCTTATATTAGTAATGCCGGATAACGTGGCGGGCGAACAGAAGGCGCTGCTACAGTTCTACGGGGCAACTTTAGAACTAACCCATGCCTCCGGGGGGATGCCCGCTGCCATTACGAGGGCGCATGACATACTAAAAAAACCCCCCAACAATTTCTTCATGCTCAACCAGTTTGAGAACCCGGTGAATCCGGAGATACACAAAAGGACAACCGCCGCGGAGATCATTGAGACCACGGGGGGTGAACTTGACGCATTTGTGGCCGGCGTTGGCACGGGGGGGACCATCAGCGGTGTGGGCGAAGTGCTCAAGGCAAAAAACCCATCCGTACAGGTAATCGCAGTGGAGCCAAGAAACTCCGCCGTTATCTCAGGCGGTAAACCCGGCGTGCATGGTATCCACGGTCTAGGCGCAGGGTTCTTGCCCAAGCTTCTTAACAAGGACATTATCGACAAGGTGGTAACAGTGGGCGATGACGAGGCCATGGATATGACCGGCCGTCTTGCCAGGGAGGAGGGCCTGGTAGTGGGCATCTCCTCCGGCGCCGCTGCCTTTGCGTCTATAAAGATTGCCCGAGAGCTTGGTAATGGCAAGAAGGTAGTAACCATCTTTCCGGACAGGGGCGAGAAGTATCTGGGCAGGTAACAGGGGTACAATACGTCAACGTTTGAATCGTCCAAACTCTAGAAAGGAGATGTTGTGAGTAAACTTGGGATCACAAGGTTGGCCTGCCTGATGGTTCTGGCCCTTTTTACGCAACTATCTTGTGCCGTCGGGAAGTCTGAAATAAGGTGTACGCTAATAGATGAAGAAACCGGCGGAAAGGTCCCCGCCAAGTACGTGATCAGGAGCACAGGTCCGGAGCCCTCCTACACCTGCATTGACCGTAAAGGCAAGGGTTGCACCATCGAGGTTGAGTCGCTGACCGACTATGACGTATTCTGTTACCCGCTTGAATACGGCTACAAGCTAATAGACTCCGAGAGTCAAAATGTCTTCCCGGGCAACCGCGTCACATTCTATTGCACCGACTAGGTACCGGCTCCTTTGCATTGGCCAGGCACCGGAGCGGGCCTGTTATGCTACACCAAACGCTATGTCACGCTGAACTGCTCCATACGCTCTACCAGTTTGGGAAGTATCTCTCCTGCCTTGCCCAGGATGGTAAAGTCGGCGTAGTCCGTCACGGGGGTCGGTTCGGTATTTATTTCCACCAGACATGCCCCGGCTCGCCTTGCAACCGTGGGTAACTGTGCGGCGGGGTAGACAGCGGCAGATGTACCCACCACAAAGAACGCCTTACACCTTGACGAGTGTTTTATGGACTTATCTATACATTCCCCGGGCAGTGGTTCATTGAACCAGACCACATCCGGCCTCACGTTGCCACCACAGCGAGGGCACCTGGGCGGTATTTCTTCCCGCTTTTGTAATTCCGCAGAACCTGCAACATCCTCTGCTAACTCCACAGGGGCACTACACCTAAAACACTTATTTCTAAAAATGTTGCCGTGCAGTTCTATTACATTCTTGCTGCCAGCGCTGGCGTGCAGGCCGTCAATATTCTGTGTAATAAGCCAAAATTCTTTTGGAAACAAACCCTCCAGCCTAACCAGGGCGTAGTGAGCGGGGTTGGGGCTGGCCTTTTTGATGATACGCCTCCTATATTCATACCACTCCCAAACCCGCCTGGGATTTGCCTCAAAGCCTTCCGGGGTGGCCAACTCCTGGAGATTAAATCTCGACCACAGCCCTGTCTGGGCGTCCCTGAAAGTGGGGATACCACTCTCAGCGGATACCCCTGCACCAGTCATTACCACGCACGAACTAACCTTGCAAAGGCGCGGTAACGATATTTCATCTATTGCTTTTATTATTGCCATGACTTAAAATGCTCTTCTTCCGGGTACAATAATTCCTGTGCATACAAAAATCTACCATATTACCGTAATGGATTCTATGATATGGAAGCATTAATATTATCGGCGGTGGGCATCGGTTTTGTGCACTCACTTGCACCCGACCACTGGCTGCCCTTCGCCTCAATAGCCAAGGCCCAGGGCTGGTCGCGCCAGAAGCTCATCATGGTAAGCCTCCTTGCAGGTGCGGCGCATGTGGGGTCGAGCATCGTCCTCGGGGCGCTGGGTATTTTTCTGGGCCTCGGCCTGTTCCACCTTGAGGGCGCAGAGTCGTTCAGGGGGAACATAGCCGGCTTCCTGCTCATCGGTTTCGGTGCAGCCTACGCCCTCTGGGGCCTGAAGCACCTTAGACACAACCACCTCCATATGGACAACGCCAAGACGGTAACCGTCTGGGCCCTGATAGCCATATTCATCTTTGGTCCTTGCGAACCGCTTATACCCCTCATGTTCCTGGCCGTTCAACACGGCTGGTACGGGGTATGGCTCACCACGGTGGCCTTTTCTCTAATCACCGTGCTTATGATAGTCTCCCAGAGCATGCTGGCGTTCCTCGGCATGGGGCTGTTGCCCGGCAGGCGGATGGTACATATGGAGCGATGGTCGCATGTCATGGCCGGCGGGATAATAGCCCTTACCGGAGCGGGCGTCATGTTTTTGGGTATATGAGCCCTCTTGGTAGTTCCAAAAAAAAACTGTTATGTAGCTATCGGGCCGTGCTATAGGCAGGTCCACCTTCGGCGTGACTTGCTCGACATGTAGCGTGCGACCTTGCGTCGCACGTGCGAGATAAACTCGCACGCTACATCTTACAGAGTGACACAGAACGTTTAGGCAACTCCTGTAAAGGTTCTAAGGTGAGAAAATGGCGAAGACGTCCAGGTTCTGGGTGTTTGTATTCATAGTCTGCAACGTATTTTTCTTTTTGCTGGGCTTTTTTGTGGGCAGCAGGTTCAGCCATGCCGCTGAGTATCTTCAGGGATTCAGGACCGCACTCCTGGTTATAACGGCAATCACCCTGTTATTCGGTGGCTATAAGCTGTATAAGAGGTATGCTGAATAGCCCCATAAACGGGGCAACTACGACAGTTGTGCGGGCTGGGATCGCTCAATCCTTCCCCCATCAAGGGGAAGGGAAATGCGGACAAGTTTAAAAACCTGTCCCTACGAAAATACTTTGTAGCTGCTCGATTAATTGAGCTATTTATATCGCCCCATGAATGGGGAAGCTATAGGCAGATTATAGGGGTAGTCCGCCTGAGGCGGATGGTTGCCCTTATAAATTTCCAGGGCAGGCACGGCGACCTGCCCCCACATCAAGGGTCTTCGTTCATCCTGGTGGGGGCCAAGAAAACTGATCGTGGTATCAGTCTGCCTTCAGCTCATCCAGCATGGCCCGGACCTTCTTCATGTCCTGCCAGCACTTGTCCTTGTCACCGGGGTTTCTGAGCAGATAAGCGGGGTGAAACGTGGGCATCAGTTTTATACCCTCATAATCGTGGAAGCGGCCCCTGAGTGCGCTTATGCCCTTGGTGGTATGGAGCAGGTTCTGGGTAGCTGCATTACCCAGGGCACAGATGATCTTTGGCTTTATCCACTCTATCTGATGTTTGAGGTAGGTGGTGCTGCACATAAATATCTCGTCTTGTCTCGGGGTACGGTTCTCAGGCGGGCGGCACTTGACCATATTGGCTATATACACCTCGTCGCGGGTGAGCTTGATGGCCTCTATTATCTTGGTCAGGAGCTGACCGGCTCTCCCCACAAAGGGTAGACCCTGCCTGTCCTCTTCGTATCCGGGGCCCTCACCGATGAACATGAGGTCTGCAAAGATATTGCCCGTGCCGAAGACAACCCTTGTGCGGGACTCGCTCAGACGGCACT
>JAUXLO010000139.1 GCA_030623665.1 Planctomycetota bacterium | reverse complement strand
GTGGGGTCTATAATGCCCTTCTCAAACATATCTACGTAGCTACAGGTGTTTGCATCAAAGCCCATGCTTGTCTTAAGGCCTTTTACCGTCTCTACCACCACCGGGCCGTTCTCACCGGCATTTTCGGCAATCTGACGCATGGGCGCTTCCAGGGCCCTGATCACTATATCGAGACCCATCCTCTCGTCACCCCTGAATTTCTTCCTGGATTCATCGAGTACAGGAATGGTCCTAATGTAGGCAACACCACCGCCAGGTATGATACCCTCTTCAACAGCAGCCCTGGTGGCATGGAGTGCGTCCTCTACACGGGCCTTTTTCTCGTTCATCTCGGCCTCCGTAACGGCACCCACTTTTATCACTGCCACTCCGCCGGCTAGCTTGGCCAGCCTCTCCTGCAGCTTCTCCTTGTCATAATCTGATGTAGATGCCTCTATCTGGTTCCTTATCTGGGTAATCCTTGATTGCATATCGGCCTTTTTACCGGAACCACCGACGATAATGGTCTTGTCCTTGTCTATGGTAACCTTCTTTGCACAGCCAAGGTCCGCTATGTTCAGATCCTCGAGTTTCTCACCCAGGTCCTCGGTAATGGCCCTTCCACTTGTCAGTATGCCTATGTCCTCCAGCATGGCCTTACGCCTGTCACCGAAGCCCGGCGCCTTTACTGCACAGCAGGAGATAACGCCCCTCAGACGATTCACCACCAAGGCGGCCAGTGCCTCTCCCTCCACGTCCTCGGCAATTATCAGCAAGGACTTTCCACTGCTTGAGATCTTTTCCAGGATGGGAACCAGGTCCTTCATGGCGGAGATTTTCTTTTCGTGTATCAGTATGCACGGCTCCTCAAACTCTGCCAGCATCTTCTGGGCATTGGTAACGAAGTAAGGGGATATATAACCACGGTCAAACTCCATCCCCTCTACTACCTCAAGTCGGGTCTCTATGCCCTTGGCCTCCTCAACGGTAATAACGCCGTCCTTTCCGACCTTTTCCATGGCGTCAGCCAGTATGTTCCCGATAGAAGTGTCATTGTTGGCAGATATGGTGCCTGTCTGGGCTATTTCAGAGCGGCCCTTCACGGGTTTAGAGTGGTTCTTCAGCTCCTCTACTACTATATCTACTGCCCTATCAATCCCCCGCTTGACGGAAGTGGGGTTGGCGCCTGTAATTATACACTTAATGCCTTCCCTGTAGATGGCTTCGGCCAGTACTGTCGCCGTCGTGGTGCCGTCCCCGGCGGCGTCGCTGGTCTTGGAGGCTACCTCGTTAACCAGCTTTGCCCCCATGTTCTCAAACGGGTCCTTCAGCTCCACCTCTTTGGCTACCGTAACACCGTCTTTTGTTACGGATGGCGAACCAAAGCTTTTCTCTAATATGACATTACGGCCCGTGGGACCCATGGTCACCCTAACGACGTCGGCCAGTTGTTCTACACCTTGAAGCAACTTCTTCCTGGCATCCACGTCGTAAAGTACCTGTTTAGCTGCCACCTGTCTTCCTCCCTCTTTCTATAAATAATATATCTGGTAGCCGAGCGCCCGGTGCATTAAATGGGGGCCCCGCCCTCTTTTATCTATTTCTCTATCCTGGCCAGGATGTCGGCCTCTTTCATTATGAGATATTCTTTCCCGTCAACAGTCACCTCTGTACCCCCGTACTGAGTGAAAAAGACATTGTTTCCCTTCTTTACGCCAAGGGGGACTACCTTGCCATTTTCTAAGGACCTTCCCTCACCTACGGCAATAACCTTTCCCCTGGACGGTTTCTCCTTTGCGGTATCGGGCAGAACTATGCCGCCCACCGTCTTTTCCTCTGCCTCTAACCTCTCTATAACCACACGGTCACCTAAGGGTCTAATGGACATACTTCATTCTCCTCCTTGTCGCTTACGGACAATCTACATACCATCTACATACCATGACTATGGGCCGCGGCCTTCCCCTCCTTCTCCTTCTTCGGTATCTCACTGACCACGCAGTCCACCATTAGAAGCGTCCCTGCAATGCTGGCAGCATTTTGGAGGGCACAGCGGGTCACCTTGGTAGGGTCTATTATACCGGCCTCTACCATATCAGAGAACTCTCGACGTGCAGCATCAAAGCCATATGTCTGGGCCTTAGACTCCAGGATATTTTTAACCACAACCAGGCCTTCCATACCGGCGTTCTCGGATATCAACGCAACAGGCACGGAGAGAGCGCGTTTTATGATATCACACCCGACGGCCTCATCCCCCTTAAGGCCGAGTCCGTCTTCCAAGACCTTTGCCGCCCTCAAGAGCGCCACACCGCCACCGGGCAACACGCCCTCCTCTATGGCAGCCCTGGTGGCATAAAGGGCATCCTCTACCAGCGCCTTCTTTTGTTTAATCTCGGTCTCTGTAGCAGCACCGACGTTTATCTGGGCAACTCCACCGGCCAGTTTTGCCAGGCGTTCCTGAAGTTTTTCTTTATCGTAATCGCTGGTGGTGGCCTCTATCTCAGAGCGTATCTGGTTTATCCGCCCCACAATAGCCTCGTGGGAGCCCGCGCCCTTGACAATTGTGGTATGCTCTGAGTCTATAGTAACTTTTTTGGCGCGTCCCAACTGCCCCAGCTCCACGGCCTCCAGTTGTATGCCCAAATCCTTAAAGATGGGTTTCCCGGCGGTCAGGACGGCGATGTCTTCAAGCATGGCCTTTCTACGGTCTCCATATCCGGGGGCCTTAACTGCACAGCAGGAAAGTGTCCCGCGGATCTTATTCACCACCATAGTGGCTAACGCCTCACCCTCTACGTCTTCAGCGATTATCAAGATGGGTTTC
Source organism: Planctomycetota bacterium (assembly GCA_030623665.1). Classification (GTDB taxonomy): domain Bacteria; phylum Planctomycetota; class Brocadiia; order Brocadiales; family Bathyanammoxibiaceae; genus Bathyanammoxibius. The sequence continues at coordinate 2,190 of JAUXLO010000139.1, read as the reverse complement.
CCGCTCTTAGCTATCTTTTCCAGGATGGGCACTAATCCCTTTATTCCGGAGATCTTGTCCTCGTAGATAAGTATATAAGGGTCTTCAAGCTCTACGCGCATATTGTCAGGGTCGGTTACAAAGTGGGGAGAATGGTACCCGCGGTCAAACTGCATACCCTCAACGACCTCGACCTCTGTCACCGGACGCTTGCCCTCTTCAACCGTAATGACCCCGTCCTTACCCACTTTCTCCATGGCATTGGCTATCATCTTGCCGATCTCGGGATTGTTGTTAGCGGCGATGGAGCCTATGTTGGCTATCTCCGACTGCTCTTTTATCTTCTTGCTTGTCTCCCTCAGACGCTCAATCACCCTGTCTACCGCCTTCTTCATGCCACGGTTTAACAACAGTGGCGCGGCACCGGCAGCCACGTTCTTCAGGCCTTCCTTGAAGATGGCCTCCGCCAGTACGGTTGCAGTCGTGGTACCGTCTCCAGCAACGTCACTGGTCTTAGAGGCGACCTCCCTGACCAGGCGTGCCCCCATGTTTTCGTAAGGGTCGGTTAGCTCTATCTCCTCGGCCACGGTGACCCCGTCCTTCGTGACAGTGGGGCTACCGTACCCTTTATCCAATATCGCATTCCTGCCCCTGGGTCCTAGAGTGGACTTCACGGCACGAGAAAGTTTGACAACACCCTTTAAGAGCGCTTCCCTGGCATCCTCTCTAAAGGCAAGCTGTTTAGCCGCCATTCCGGTCCCTCCCAAAATAAAACCTGTAGCATAAATTGTAGCTGGATTTTTTACATCGCAAACCTTGTGCCAATAATAAGCCCCGGCCCCCTAGTGCATAATATCTTACAACTATACGACTTAAGGTGCGCCGTTGCTCAGTTGTTATTCCTCCATTCTATGGACTGTGCCTGTCAATCTGGCAGGGCTTGAAAGGGATACTTAAAAAGGTTAGTATAGCTAGTTTATCCATGGAGACAGAAAACAACTATATATCAATCCGGGGCGCAAGGGTACATAATCTCAAAGATATTGATATAGATATACCCAGGGACAGGCTGGTCGTAATCACGGGGATAAGCGGCTCCGGTAAGTCATCCCTTGCCTTTGACACCATATTTGCCGAGGGCCAGAGGCGCTACATAGAGTCCCTCTCCACCTATGCACGTCAGTTCCTGGAGCAGCTCGAGAAACCGGACGTAGACCTCATTGAAGGGCTGCCACCCACCGTAGCTATAGAACAGCGAACAATAGCCACCAACCCCCGCTCCACAGTAGCCACAACTAGTGAGACGTACGATTACCTCCGTCTCCTCTATGCACGCGTGGGCATTCCACACTGCCACCAGTGTGGGCAAGAGGTCAGCCGTCAAAGCGTCGATGAGATCGTTGAGAAGGTTATGCAAATAACGCTGGGTACCAGGATAATGTTGCTGGCCCCGGTAATAAAGGGCAAGAAAGGTGAGCACAGAGAGACCTTGGAGGCTATCAGGAAGGAAGGTTTTGTAAGGGCACGGGTAGACGGCGTGCTATTAGACATAACACAGCCGGTAAAACTGAGCCGCTACAAGACACATCACATAGAAGTACTGATAGACCGCCTGGTGATAAAGGAGGAGGTTGGCGGCAGGCTTTACAATTCTATTCAGACCTGTCTTGAGGTTGGAGAGGGGATGATGGTCCTGTCGCAGGAGAAAAGGCGCGAGTGGTATGACACCCTGTTCAGCCAGCGCTACGCCTGCAAGCGGTGCGGCGTAGGCCTTGAAGAGCTGGCGCCCAGGCTTTTTTCCTTCAACAGCCCATACGGCGCCTGTCCCGTCTGCGAGGGACTCGGCTCAAAGATGGAATTCGACCCTGAACTTATCATACCGGATAAAGGTCTTAGCCTAAGGCAAGGGGCCATTCGAGCCTGGGAAGAGTGCGGCACAAGAATGGACCGCCGTCACGCAGGCCTTATTAATAATTTCTACAAAAAATTCTCCGTACCACCTGATGCACCCTTTAAGAAGCTGCCCAAGGGGACACGGGAAATCCTTCTCTACGGCACAAACGGGACAAAGAACAGTTTCGACGGCGTTATACCCACTCTCAGGAAACTATATAACAAGACGGAACGTAAAAAGGTGAAAAGGTGGCTGGAGTCTTACATGTCGGAACGCTCCTGTGAGACCTGTAACGGCGCAAGGCTCAGGTTCGAGGC
>JAUXLO010000053.1 GCA_030623665.1 Planctomycetota bacterium | reverse complement strand
GCTATGATTGTAGTCCTCGTATGCCTTACAACTACGAGCATAAAGGTCTGTAACTAAGAGAACGTGAGAGCCTTCATGTTGGAGAATCATGACCAATAGCCGAAAAGACTCCTCAACTGTCTTGGTCTCAATAAGTACATTTCGCCCCATGAGTCGCCAGTCACAATCTTTATGACGGCCGCTTGGATACATACTAGGAGTACTTGCGGTACTTAAACCAAGAAGGAGCATATTACTTCCAAAACGCATCACCCTGCTATCCAAAGAGTCAGATGTAATGAGGTCTGAGGGTGAGACAACCATCTTTTCAACTGCCCTATTCTGCTGGAGGGAGAGGGCTGTATAAAGACTCGCCAGATGGGCGTTGAGAACGGTGACCCTCTTGAGAATTATCGGGGCCATAATGTCTAAGTTACATTTGCTATCCTCCGTTGGCGCTCTGCCTGGTGGCCAGCCTGAAAAATCGAAGAAGAAAATACCCCCCTTACGTACCTTGACGGAGATTCCTACGGGAAGAGTTGTCCGATATACCTCTTCATCTAGCACACGGACGTCAATGGGTGTGCCTGAAGTTGGAGGACGGCTGCCAACCCAAACAGTTGGCCAAAGGTAATATGCTGCTACGTTCTGAGGCACAGTTACGTGTATCCTCGCTTTCCCCGGAACAAATTATACACTCAGGTAGCCTTTACTTTATGGTAAACTAAATTCGGAAGCAAGACCTAATAAAGAGTTTGGTGTCCAATAGGTGTCCATGATAACTCAAAATAACCAACATTTCCAACTGTAACCAACAGTATTCAACACGAGATAAACCTCTTGCTTGTAAAAGGATACTTACGTGCGCTATACTTAGGGCGAAAGGGGGGAACGTTTACGCCCAACCCAATTTATAGGTGACGCACCCTCGCAATACCCTGCTCCCTGGCTTGCGCTCTCCCCAAATCTTTGCCGCAACGTACAAAAAATGTATTGATAAAGGCTCCGAAATGAGATAAATTCAAAGTTCAGGGTCCACATCAACGTATGAGTGTACACGCTATCCGAATTATCCAATTCTTTTTTCGTTTTGTGGTGTGGACTATCCTAGAGGAGGGGAGATGATAGAGATAAGGCTCCATGGACGTGGCGGTCAAGGCGTTGTAACCTCCGGCGAGCTGATTGGCTTTGCGGCCTTTAGCGACGGTAAATACTCACAGGCCATGCCCGCATTCGGGTCGGAGAGGACAGGTTCGCCCGTTGTCACATACGTAAGGATAAACGATAAGCCTATCCGTATCAGGGTACCCATATATAATCCCGACTATATCATCATCCAAGACGCCACACTGTTGGACACCGTACCCGTGCTTGACGGCCTGAAACCGGGGGGGCTGGTAATAGTAAACACAAAGAAGACACCGGCGGAGCTCGGCTTAAACGTGAACTCCCGGGTAAAAACCGTCCCTGCCACTGAACTGGCCATTGAGGCCCTGGGTCTCCCAATAGTAAACACCACTATTTTGGGCGTCTTTGCAGCCGCCAGCGGCCAGATCAGCATCGAGGGTATACGCAAGGCAATTAAACACAGGTTCCCGAGCGAACTTGCAAAAAAGAATCTTGTGGCTGCCCAGAAGGGTTATGATTTAATGAAGGAGAACGATTAATGAAGGTTATACTGGGTGGGCTTATCCAGTCCGGCACAAGCCTGAAGAATCATACAGGTTCCTGGAGAAACCACAGGCCGGTCTACCTGCAAAAGACGTGCATAGATTGCAAGATGTGTGCCACGATTTGCCCGGAAGGTTGTGTCTTCCGCATATCAGAGAAGAAATTTAACTTCGACCCCAACTATTGCAAGGGGTGCGGCATGTGTGCGGAGGAGTGCCCCGTGGATGACATAGAAATGGTAATTGAGGAGAAGTAGAGGTGACAAGAACGTTTACCGAAGGCTCAAAGGCCGTTGCTGAGACAATACGGGTCTGCAGGCCCAACGTGATCTCGGCGTACCCGATAACCCCGCAGACCCACATTGTTGAGGAACTCTCCGCCATGGTGGCCAACGACCTGCTCAAGGCCGAATATGTAAACGTAGAGAGTGAATTCTCCGCAGCATCAGTGGTCCTGGGGGCAAGTGCCACAGGGGCACGCACCTATACAGCTACCACCTCCCAGGGGATGCTGCTGATGACAGAAGTACTCTTCAACATATCCGGCATGCGGTTACCTGTAATACTCACTTGCGCCAACAGGGCCATATCATCCCCGATAAATATATGGAACGACCAACAGGACTCTATCTCCGTTAGAGACGCAGGCTGGATACAGCTCTACGCCGAGGATATTCAAGAGGCAAGCGACCTGCACCTCCAGGCCTTCAAGATAGCGGAACATCCGGACGTCCTGCTGCCTGTGATGGTGTGCATGGACGGCTTCATACTCACACATGCCTATGAACCGGTAGACCTTATCTCGCAGGAGGAGGCGGACGAATTCCTTCCACCCTACAAGCCTCAGTACTATCTGACGCCAAAGAACCCCCTGACGTATGGCGCCATGCTGGGCCCAGACGCATACATGGAGTCCCGTTACCAGCTGGACAAGGCACTCGCGGACTCTTCCCGGGTAATAGTGGACGTGGCCAACGAGTTCAAGAATAAGATAGGAAGGTATCAGGGGACGCTCATAGATCCCTATAAAACGGAGGATGCGGAGATAGTCCTGGTGGCAATGGGTTCAATAATCAGCACCATAAAAGAGGCCGTGGACACCCTCAGGAATGAGGGCCGGAAGGTGGGAGTGCTCAAGATCCGGTCGTTCCGTCCCTTCCCAAAGGAAGAGATCTGCAACGCCTTAAAAGGGGCCAAGGACGTTTTGGTCATGGATAGGGCCTTTTCCCCCGGCCACGGAGGCGTACTGACGACTGAGATAAGGGCCGCCTTCTGTGGTAGAGAGGCCGTGCCGCAGATAAAAGGGCACATCATCGGTCTTGGCGGCAGAGATATAAATGTAGATACCATATTGAACGTTATAAAGGACAGGGCAGGGGTCGGCCGGGAAGACAAGTTTGTTGACCTGAAAGAGGCCCTGATAGGAGGCTAAGACTTTACGATGGAAAAGCATCTGTTACTGGCCGGGCACACCGCGTGCTCCGGTTGTGGAGAGGCCATGGGTGCGAGGCTGGTGCTGGATGCGGCCGGCCCGGACATAATTACCACAGATGCCACGGGCTGTCTTGAGGTCTTTACCACCCGCTGGCCACAGTCTGCCTGGAACGTCCCGTTTATCCACTCCCTGTTCGAGAACTCTGCGGCGGTTGCATCGGGAATAGAGGCGGGGCTTAAGGCACTTGGCAGGGAGGACGAGGCAAAGGTAATCGCCCAGGGTGGAGACGGCGGCACGGCCGATATAGGACTCCAGTGCCTGAGCGGTATGCTCGAGCGCGGACACGACGTACTCTACGTCTGTTACGATAACGAGGCCTACATGAATACAGGCGTGCAGAGGAGTGGCCTTACGCCGTTCAACAGCGACACCCGCACAAGCCCGTCAGGGAAGGCATCCTGGGGCAACCCCCTGCACAAGAAGGATATGCCCGGCATAGTCGCTGCCCACGGCACACCATACGTCGCAACGGCTTCAATCGCATATCCAAAAGACGTTCAAAGGAAGGTAAAAAAGGCCCTGTCCATAAAAGGACCCAAGTATCTACAGATACACGTGCCGTGTCCACCGGGATGGAAGAGCAACCCGGCCATGACCGTTAAGGTAGCGAAGCTGGCGGTTGAAACGGGCCTGTATCCCATCTTCGAGATGGAAAACGGCGTCATAACAAAGGTGAAAAAGATACCTAAGACCCGAAAGCCGGTCACCGAATACCTCAAGGTCCAGGGGCGGTTTAAACATCTCTTCAAGAAGCCCGGCGGAGAGGAAGAGATAAAGAAGGTCCAGCAGATCGCTGACGAGAACATAGAAAAATACGGACTCGCCGGCGAAAAGGCAGTAGAGGCGACCAGCGCCCAGGCGTAAGACCCCCACCATACGCACTCTTTTCCTGACCAATCCGCGATTGTAGTTGCCCCATTTGCGCCAGAGGCGGGTCTGACCTTCGGCACGATCTGCCGGTTTGTTTGGAGGGCGGACCTTCGACTCGACGCACCTCGTGTCAATAATTTGCCTGATGAATCAGGCGACTACAATTTATAGCATCTATTTTGCCGGGGAGATGTCCACCTTACCTTTTCCCTTCAGGCCGTCTGCGATCTTCCTTGCGCGTATCATCCTTTCCGTTGAGCTGGGATGGCTGCTGAAGATACCGGCCTGCTGGCTCTCAGGCAGTTCAAGCGCAAAGCGTTCCCAGACGTTTATTCCCGCCGAGGCGTCGTAGCCTGCGTTGTGGGCATAAAGGATGCCGTAATAGTCCGCCTCCCTCTCCATATCACGGCTGAACTTCAGCACAAAAATACTTCCACCCATCTGCACCACCCGCCCGCTGCCGGGGGCAATCTTTTCGGCTGCCATGGAACCGATTATTACGGGGGCACTGGCTATCATGGTCTTTGTTACGTGACCCTTCTCAAGGTGGGCTATCTCATGGCCTATTACGGCGGCAAGCTCGTCCTCAGACTGCACGAACCTCATCATCCCGGTGCTAACCACTATCTGTCCCGGTGAGGCGGCTGCGTTTACGGCCTCGCTCTTATCGACCTTGAAATTCACGTCCATCCTGCTACCCGATTCGTTGAGGATCCTGCTACCTATCCTATTCACAATCTCTTCATGCTGGGCCGCGCTTTTTCCGGCATATGGGTGTTGCAGTCTGCTCTTCTTATACTGCTCCCTTCTTGCCTCCGTTGCCTGTGTCTGACGGCGAATCTCGTCGCGCGTCACCTGGGGGCCCGTGGCGGTCTCAAGGTATTCACAGCCGGGAGCAGATGCCAACAGGATGACGGCCATGATAATTATAGAATAAATTACGGATGGGAACCTCTTAGTCGCGGCTAGCATAGAATCTCCCTTACTATCATAGAATGACGTCCTGTACCTTTTCCGCAAAATAAAAGGGATACATTATTAACGCATATCTCGGGTCTGAAAAACCTCTCTACACGAGGATAGACCCTTTGGTCTAAATTTTCAAGTGTCGAGTATCCCGGCGTTGTGTATAATCCGGTGCAGGAGATAGAATGTCTTGGGCAAAGACAGGTTTTTTAAAGGTATCACGAAAATACTATGGCGGAACACAAATTCCTGGTGGCGGGGGAGTGGCGGGATTCTAAGGAACCTCTTGAGGTAATAAATCCCTATGACGGCAGGCTGGTCGGTATTACCTACAGGCCGACTGAGGGCGATATAGAAGACGCCATAACCGCCGCCGCTAAGGCCGTAAAGGAGACCGGTTCATTACCCACCTACAAACGTTCCGAGATCCTCGGCAACATACGTGACGGCATCGCCCGGCGCACGGAGGAATTCACCAGGGCCATAACCCTTGAGGCAGGGAAGCCCATAAAAAGCTCGAGGCGTGAGGTGGACAGGGCGGTACATCTCATGGGACTGGCCGTCGAGGAGGTCAAGCGGATGGGCGGCGAGCTGCTCCCGCTTGACCTGCTGGAGTCGGCTAAGGGGCACGTGGCGATAACCAGGCGTTTTCCCGTGGGCCCGATACTGGGGATAACGCCCTTTAATTTCCCAATAAACCTTGTGTGCCATAAGCTCGCCCCGGCCATCGCCGGAGGCAATCCCATTATCATTAAACCGGCCTCTGTCGCCCCCCTGACTGCGCTCCTCCTGGCAGAGGTGGTTATGGAGTCAGGTCTGCCGGAAGGTGCGTTCAGCGTCCTGCCGTGCACTGCCGCTATGGCCGAAAAGATGGTCAAGGACGACAGGCTCAAGATGCTGACCTTTACCGGCAGTTCGGGGGTGGGGTGGCGGCTCAAGGCCCTGGCGGGTAAGAAGAAGGTGGTGCTGGAGCTTGGCGGAAACGCAGGGGCGATAGTTGACAAGGACGCCGATCTGGAACTGGCGGCCAGCCGCTCGGCCTACGGGGCATTTGCCTACAGCGGCCAGACCTGCATATCCCTGCAGAGATTGTACGTACACGAAGCCGTCTACGAGCCGTTCCTTGACCTGCTGACAAAACATGTAAAGGGCCTGGAAATAGGAGACCCGATGGAGGAGGGCACGTCCGTCGGGCCGCTTATTAACCCCGATGCCGTGAAGAGGGTGGAGGAATGGTTAAATGAGTCGGTATCCCAGGGGGCGAGGATTTTGCTGGGCGGTTCGCCGCTTGGGGATAATATCATTGAGCCAACCGTTATTACAGACATACGCCCGGACATGAGGATAAGCTGCGAGGAGGTATTCGGACCGGTTGTTACAGTAACCAAATTCTCATCGTTTGAGCGTGCTGTCGATGCAGTCAACCAATCCCGCTTCGGGCTGCAGGCGGGCGTATTTACCAACGATATCAACAAGATCTTCCTGGCCTACAAGACCCTTGAGGTTGGAGGTGTTATCATTAATGACGTCCCTACGTTCAGGGCGGACCATATGCCGTACGGTGGCGTAAAGGATTCCGGGATGGGCCGGGAAGGGATCAGGTATGCAATTGAGGAGATGACCGAGCCAAGGCTGCTGGTACTAAACCTCCGCTAGCTGGTAGGAGTACGTTGCCGCCTCAGAGGCAGATGCACCTACCCCAACAGTTCGCAGCTTACGAGGGCCATTATCTTTGCGAAATCGACCATCTGCTGTATCTCAATAGATTCGTTTGCCATGTGGGCCTGACCCTCGTCACCAGGTCCGAAGCCCACCGCCGTTATGCCCTTCTGCAGCAGTTGTTTTGTAACGGTGGTGCCGGAGAGCCCCATTAGCTCTGGCCTCGTGCCCAGGACGTCCTGTGTGTGCCTCTGGATAAGCCCAATCAGGGGGTTGCCATGAGAGACCTCAGAGGGAGGCAGATCAGAGCCTATCGTAAGCTTGAAGCGTGCCTGAGGATTGGCCCCCTCTACCTTTTTAATAATCCCCTTGATGCGGTCTGCTATCTCGTCCTTCGTCTCACCCGGGAGATACCGGATGTCTAGAGCGGCCTGACACTTCCCCGGTACTATATTCCTTGCTGCGCCGCCTTGAATGGTGCCCAGGTTCAGGGTGGGTGGCGTAAAGAGCGGATGAGATATACATTTAAAGGGTAGGGATCTGATTTCATTGAGCAGTTCCAGCATGTTCCATATGGCGTTGACTCCCTGCTCCGGCAGTGACCCGTGGGCCTGCTTACCGTATGACGTAATCTCTATAAACAGTGCCCCCTTTTCACAAACATCTATCTTTCTCATGGCGTAGGAGACATCGGGTATGACGGCATAATCGGCGGTGAGCCCACATTCATCCAGGAGATATTCAAGCCCCAGCCTGGAACCCCTCTCCTCGTCGGCCGCCCCCACAAGTACAAATTCCCCTTTTAGGGAACTTTCCTTCTCCTTGAGATATTTCGCCAGAATCATACATGGGGCCATCTGCCCCTTGTTGTCAGAAGCCCCACGGCCAACTATCTTTCCGTCGACTACCATTGCCTTAAAAGGGTCATTGTCCCAGCCGTCGCCGGCAGGGACCACGTCCAGGTGGCATGCCACCAGTAGAGAAGGGCTTCCGGTCCCAATCCTGGCGACTATATTTGTCCTCTCCGGCTCCTTCTCGAAGGTCTCATATCGTATGTCCAGATCATCAAGGTACTTACCTACCACCCTGACGGCCAGACGTTCTCTTCCAGGGGGGTTTTCTGTATTTACGGCTATTAAATCGCAGGCTATCCGGACGAGCTCTTCGCGGTGGGCCTCAACAAACCCATCAATATCCTTCCGCATATTCATCTTCCGTTACGTCGTAGCGCCCATTCTCTACGGATAGTATCTCTGGCGGGAGTAGATTCTTTTTTGTGCTCCTGTCATACATAGCGGCAAGACCTAGGCTCATTAGAAAGAAAAGGAGCCCCATGAGCCCCATCCTTGCATTAGCTGCCGCCGGAAGGATAAAGTCTATCTTTGTTGCAACGATGCAGCCGATAATGAATGAAACTACAGGCAGGAAGAAAAGTAGTGAAATCCCTTTGTAAAGGGAGGGTGAATCTATTTTAAGGGTGACCTTGTTGCCGGCCTCAAGCCCCGGTACCGACTCTACATGTAATAGTCTCGTTGTATCCCCGGCCGAGATGCAGACTCCGCATCTGGCACATTCTTCTGACGAGATATTGTTTATTTCTACAACTGCCTTACCGTCGGTAACGGACCTTACAACGCCTTCCTCAATCTTCATCAATCTAGTAGCAAATTTCGATTCTGTTGTGAACTGCCTTTTGATACTGCAGGTACATCTATAACACGTGGGCAATAAAAACGCCTTTTGCAAAAAACTAAGCTGGCATGGCGGCGCTGCCGACCCGTTCCCTCATCAATTTACCCACCTTGAAAACTACCACATTCTTTGCCGGGACGAAGGCCTCCTCTCCTGTCCGTGGGTTCCGCGCCTTTCGAGCTGCCCGCTGGCGTATCTCGAATACTCCAAAATCCCTAAGCTCAATGCGCTGGCCCTGAGAAAGTTCGGATATGACCTCATCAAGAAACATCTGTACCGTCTCCTTAACGGTGGTATGGGTGTTATTTGTCTTCCGTGCAATCTTCTCGCAGATATCTCTCTTCGTAATGGTTTGCATAAGTCTGTCCCCCCCTCCTTTTTGCGGCGCTTTTATAACCGAACAGCAAGTAGCATAAGATGAAGATATTCAATAAGTAATGCGAGCAATATTATCAACTATGCCAAAACATGTCAACCCTTTTTTCCTTAACTTATGGCAATTCTATCCTTGACATATTATTTGTTTTCGAATACCTTTTAGCGCCCGAAAAGCCCTGCAATTCCCTATATTTGGAGGATCTGCCTTGAAGGTAAAGACGCGAAGGAGTTCAACAAAGAAAAAAAGAATATGCGGTTTTAGGGCCAGGATGCGTACCAGGGGTGGAAGGGCGATAATCAGGAGGAGAAGGGCAAAGGGGCGGAAGCTTTAAAAAAAGGAAAGGCAGCATCAATAAGACGCTGCCCTCCTACACACTGAGGAAAGATTATCCTCTACTACCCTTCGATTATTATGGCCTCCACAGGGCATTCCTCCGCAGCCTTTCGGCAGTTTTCTTCCGCCTCTGCTGGAACCGGATTGGTCTTGGCAACAGCCTTGTCATCTTCCATTACAAAGACCTCCGGACACGTAGTTACGCACAGCTCGCAGCCGGTACATAGATCTTCGTCAACCCTTGATTGCATCTCCACCCTCCTTTTAGACTATCGAACATATACAAAAATCAGCCAAAAAATTTACTACATATATGAGAATAAGTCAACCTAAATCTAGTGTGTTTGTATCCTCGTTGAATGATCTGCCACATCAGCGGAGAAGGCTGATGGATCCCAAACGACCTGCCGTGAAAGGGTAAATCCTGCAGGGTTGTACCACACTTCCTTACCCACCACAAAGGTCACTGCCGCCCGGCACCTACCCGCATTGAAACGCCAGTATACCGTAAACAGAATTGAATTTTCAATGATTTGGGGTTATCCTGTGTTATTCACAGACTTAGGCCTCT
>JAUXLO010000097.1 GCA_030623665.1 Planctomycetota bacterium | reverse complement strand
GGACGGGAGGAAAGTCCGAGCTCCGCAGGGCAGGGTGGTGGGTAACGCCCACCGGGAGCAATCCCAGGGAAAGTGCCACAGAAAATATACCGCCTGTCACTCAGGTGACGGGTAAGGGTGAAAAGGCGGGGTAAGAGCCCACCGCGGTCCTGGTGACAGGGCTGGCAAGGTAAACCCCACCCGGAGAAAGGCTAAATAGGGGGGATGAAGCGGCCCGCTTCGCTATGACCCCCGGGTAGGCCGTTTGAGACACGCCGAAAGGCGCGCCCTAGATTAATGGCCGTCCACGACAGAACTCGGCTTATTGCCTGCTCCCAGGCTACCTTCCCAACCCTCCTTAACTGCATGCCTTAGCTCCCCTGTTGCCTTCTCTTTACAATTCCTTATGGGACTCAAGTGTCCATTAAGTGTCTATTCGGTGTTGTGGTTCAACAGATTTGTGACTCTTTTTTTAAATTGACTCGTCCTATCCCAGAAAGGTAACATACGCACACACCCGGACGGAGCGGCGGGCCTAACTTTCGATTCATCTCAAGATTCAGGAGGGCAGCATGAAGAGAGTCTTTTTCCTGACATTTGTTATGATATTCCTGTCCTGCGAGATTACCCTTGCCGACGTTGTTACCCTATGGGACGGGTCTGTCTTTGAAGGAATATATATTAAAGACACCGATGACGGAAAGGTTTTCAGTGTGGACGAGGGAACTGTATTCTTTTACTTCCCTGATTTGCTCGGCGTCGAGAACAGAACGCCGACAGAGAACGAAAGGGCAAGATTTATAAGCTTCAGGACAGGGCGTTATGACGTAACAGATGCGTCGGAGGATCTCTCGTCATTTGAAGGCCAGGTGGTAGACGAATTCTATGCCTTAGCAGAACAAAACCCGGATATGTCTGATCATCCCCTTGACAGACTTGTCGGTGAAAAATTCAACATACCCCCAATAATCGTGGAAATGATTGTCGAAAAAGAGGACTTTTTCTGGTGGATGTACGGGGACTGGTAATATGAAGAGGGGCTAATTCCCCTGCATCCTTCAAGTGAGTGTAGAGGAGCAGAGAGTCCCGTTCTTTAGAACCATGATAGTCCAACCGTAATTTAACAATATTTTCAAGAAACCTGACGTATCCTACGAGCATATCCTGCCATCCGCTGACCGCAATCTCGGCCGAAGGGCTCACCGGACCATCTTTACCTTGATTGTGGCGAGTTCCAGGACCAGGTCGCCGGCAATATCTGCAATGTGTTCCTCCCAGGTCTCTTCGTCACTGCCAAACAACGGCCTGCCGACCCGGTTGTCTGCAAAGACAAAAAGCGTCTCATCCGTCTTCGCATCCTTAATCCTCCCTTCCACCTGGACGTGAGTCGGGTCAACCGGGTATCCCATCACCAAAAGTGTTCCCCAGTTGGTGAGCTTACTGGACTTATCCAGTTGGGCAAGGCCGGTCTCCAATACCAGCGTCTTCTCAGGCAGTGGTCCTTCTTCAGCGGTTATCACCCTCAATAACAACCTGCCCTTGATTGCATCCCGGAGGCTCTCTGCGAAATATTCGGCAAGTTTAGAACTCTGTTCCTCATCCATAAGCCCTGGGGCAATCTCCATGGGTTTGATGTATATCTTACGGTACCCTACAATATTAAAGTCCGGGTCCACCCAGACCTTGTCCAGCTTCTTTCCCCTTTCCAGTCTGGCCTGGCCACCTTCATGCATGTATACATCCTGTGAGCCATAGGAGGAAATCTCATCCAGATATCTATATTCCGTCACGTGACCACCACAACCCAAAAGGGTTACTGCGGCGAGAAAAGAAACAACTGCGGTATGCTTTGAGATTAGCATAGCACTCAATCCCCTGTAAAAATACAGATCTAGGGTAGAACCTGGGGGCCTTATGACCTGCCGGGGGTCTCTAGCGGCGGATCTCCACAAAAAAACCTTCTACAATAAGGACTATGCCAAAGCAGTAAAGGCTCACTTCAAGGGCCATTGCTATTGGGGTAAAGCCCCCGGAAAGGATAAGTACAGAGACAAATAGCCATAACACTACCGCACACAGAAGACACAAAAGGGGCATCATGCCGGGGTCATTCATTTCTCGTTCACCTGCACATTGTAAAAGTACACTAGTCCTTTAACTCTACCTTCGTCACACTGCCCTTTGGGAAGATAATCCAGGATTCGCCCGTCTGCTTGTTGGTCAAGACCACCCTGCCGAAGAGTCCCGACGTACCGGGGTCCATAGGGACAACCGTGTAAAGTTCTCCCGGGGTGTAAGGCTTCCCGGAGGTGCAAAGACCCCTGAAGGTGTCACCTCCCCCGGAAATGAACAAAAGTAACTGTATCACCACTATCGTCAGTATCGCCATTAGCAGGCAACTTGTAAGGCCGGGTACCCAAGAGCTTTGTTTGTCATCATCCTGCATAGACCACTCCCTAGTCCAATATGATCTTGTGACGTCTCAAGATAAATAGGATACCACGCATCCCCATCGGTGGGAATAAAAAAAGGGGTTGTTAAGACCCGGCCTTATGATTTAGGAATTCGTCGCGGCCGCACCCCTCTTTTACCCCTCATTCCCTCTGCCGCACGAAAGACGCTTGTCAGTAACCGTTGAAGTTCATATAATATTTTTTTCTCACGGTTAAATTATGAAATATGTGCTTAACATGGCGGTTGCGATTTGCGGATGAAAAGGTCTAAATATAATCCGGTCCAGCAGCAGCTTATTGCGGAAAAGATCCTGTCAATCAGTCAGCAGGTATATGACAAGGTAAAGATGGACCGCCCTGATGAGGACGAGCATTTCTACCTGGCCACCGCATGGTTGAGGAGATTCTTCCGGGACAAACGTCCATACCTGCTGGGCGATAGGCTCTCGGATGAGGAGCTGGATAGGCTGTCATGGACGGAGACCATGCAGTTCTCTATTCTCGACCCGCCTGACTCCATGAGGGCGTTGGGCCTTTACATGATCTATAAGGAATGTCCAAGAGAATATCTGAAATATGTAAGGGAATACAACAAACTAATGGAGCCCGTTACCGAGGCAAGGGAGAACGAGACCTTTATGGACATCTACAGGCAGAAGAATCCGAGAATCGTTATGAGGTCTGAAGAGCAGTAGGCCCTCGCCACCACCTTCATGTACCCTCCCCACTAAGATCCGCCTCGGCCGGGACACACTCCGCGCTACTCTCTCAGAGACCTCGGCTTACCTGCATACTAAATACTTGTCACCAATAAGGAATGAATATATAATATTTTATGTACTCTTCCCGCAAAGGGTTGTTCTATGGGCAGGACGTTCATTCTATCGAGTTGTCGGATCGTTATTGTGTTAATTACATATAAAGGTAAAACGCCTTGCAGAAGCCGATAGAAGACGTAAGTAAAAGAATAGAGACCATTAAGGCCGAGATAGGGAAGATAATAGTCGGCCAGGAAGGACTCATTGAGGGTATACTGGTGGCTCTTCTCTCGGAGGGTCATATCCTGCTGGAGGGTTACCCGGGGCTCGGGAAGACCCTGACGGTCAAGACCCTGGCGCAGGCGATAGATGCTAAATTCCACCGTGTACAGTTCACTCCGGACCTCATCCCGGCGGACATTATAGGCTTCGAGATGATAGAACCCGCCACCATGAAGACCACCATCCACAAGGGACCCGTGTTTACCAATCTGCTGTTGGCGGACGAGATAAACCGCGCCCCGGCCAAGGTTCAGAGCGCGCTGCTTGAGGCCATGCAGGAGCGGCAAATCACCATAGGCCGTTCCACCTATCCCCTGGAAAAACTCTTCTTCGTGCTGGCCACTCAAAACCCTATCGAGGTAACCGGCACATACCTCCTTCCAGAGGCAGAGGTGGACAGGTTCATGCTGAAACTCAGGGTGAGATACCCGTCCTACACGGAGGAGAGGAAGATTACGGAAAGACAGGTTATGGATGAACAGCCCAAAGTAAAGGCGACTTTTAGCCCAAATGACATACTTGAACTCAGGCACTATATAGCCAGACGGACCCCACTCAAAGACGAATCCCCAATTGTAAGATATTGCACCAGAGTCGTCAGGGCGACAAGACCAGAGGAGGCCACGGACGGTTTCATAAAGGACCTGGTGCTTTACGGTGCCTCCCCCAGGGCCTCTATCTCCCTGGCTAAGGCTGCCAGGGCCTACTCGTTCATAAAAGACGATGACACCGTACTCCCAGAGCACGTACAGGCCATGGCCTACCCCGTGCTCAGGCACAGGGTGATACTCACCCACCAGGCAGAGTCCAGAGGTGTAGACCCTGACGAAGTCATAAGGAACGTGCTTGAAAGGGTGCCCAGGTTTGAATAAATAGGTCTGGATAAAATGACCCAAAGGTCGGTAAAGAGAAAAATACAACTATATTTTCGCCGGCTTGCCTCGAGCCCCTTTGAGGGCCCCTTCACCAGCTCGATCAGCGGTCCAAGGGGTTTGGAACTGGACGAGATAAGGGAGTACCAGCCTGGCGACAGCCTTCGCTCTATTGATTGGAAGACGACGGCAAGGGCCAGGAGACTTCATATCAGGGTATGTCTCCCTGACCGAGGGACTTCGGTACTATTCCTTATCGATAAAAGCGGTTCTAAGAGGTTCGGAGCCGCTAAGGTCTTGAAGGAAGACGTCTTATTCTCTGTCCTCTCCATACTGGCTGAGGCCGTGGGGGAGAGTGATAACCCTGTTGGCCTTCTTACCTTTACCGACCGAGTAGAGAGGTATTTCCCCCCCTACATGAACCAGAGACAGCTTCTCAGGCTCATTACCACGCTCAAGAGGGATAGGCCCCACGGCACCCTCACAGACCTGGACACCGCCTTTTTCTACGTTAACGGCCTTAACCTGCATCCCAGCGTGGTCTTTATATTATCCGACTTCATCGCCGAAGATAACTACTATGCCTCCTTATCCACACTTTCAAAGAGGCACGAGGTCATTCCAATAGTGGTCAAGGACGAGCGTGAGGATGAGCTTCCCAAGGCGAGGGCCTTTCTGACGGTACGTGACATGGAGAGCCTGGAGATGGACCTTCTGGACCTCTCACAGCCCCTCATGGAGGAGCGGTATCTTGAACACTTTATACGCCTTGATCTGGACTACGTAGTAGTAAAGACCGGGGAAGACGAGGGTACTTGGAGCGACAGGTTCGCAAAATTCTTCGAGAAAAGGGCAAGGACAAGAAGAACGGTAAGGAGATGAATAAACTCTTTTTTATAATTCTCTCTGTCACCCTGTATTTATATCCGCATTTGCACCCCATGTGCGCATATGCCCAGTATGGCCCAAAAACTCCTTCTGAGCCTCTCACCTCCAGTGAAATACTTACACCATCCACGGAAAAGCCTATAGAGATATGGACCTTCCCGAGCGCGCACAGGCTGGTTACCAGCAAGGCCCTGATACTTACTGTGCAGGTAATATGGCGGTTGGGGATAAACGTGCAACTGGATGACCTGGCGAACGTCGACCTCTCACCGTTCAGCGTAGACAACGTAACCATCGGGGAGAGACAGATATTTGATAATGAACGGGATTTCAGGATCGTCCAGTACATCCTGTCTCTTCCAGAAGACACAAAAGAGGGCAAGTATACCATACCGTCCTTCGGCGTCTCGTTTGTGGATGAGGTGGAACAAATGGAGGGGATAGCCACCTCGTCTCCCGTAATCGTAAAGAAGGTCGCGCTGACAATAACTGGCAAGGTGGACAGGGATGTCATCGAGATTGGGGATGTAATACACTATAGCCTTACAATCTTGCATGAGAAGGATACGGAGATATTGTTAAAACACCTCAAGGAAATCAATTTTGAGCCGTTCGTCCTCTTACACTCCTCCTTCCGTCATGAAGAGACACCGCAGATAAAGAAGCTGAAGATAGACTACTATCTGTCCATCTATGAGATGGGGGGTGAGAAGAGGAAGTACGAGATACCACCCCTATCCGTGTTTTATTTTAAGTCAACCGGACGAGGCGGTGGCACGGAAAAGGTCATTGAGACGGAGGAGGTGCAGACACAGCCTATCCCCATTATCATCAATAAACTCCTCAAGACAGTGGACGTCCCCCTTGAGGGACAAAAGGGACCAATGACCTACAAGAGGGGCGAGCTTTACTTCCAGGGCTACTTCTTGATATTCCTTGGAGTCACCCTCTTTCTTCTCATATTGGCTCCGGTGGGATTACGCCGCATCAAGGACAACCTCTTCCCCCCCCAAGAGGAGCCGTCCAAGACGCCCGAGCTGGCAGCTGAAGAGTTAAGGGCCCACCTTTCCTCCTTCCGCTTCAGTGGAGAGAGATTCCAGGATAGAAGGCATCTGGAGGGAATAGATACAGCACTAAGGGCCTACCTTGGGGCACTATCAGGCCTGCCCAGAGATAAGGCAGTGGCAATCACCACCTCTGAAATGCTCACCATGATACCCACTGAAATCGCCCTGCCCTCGAAGGAAATACTCAGGGGACTTGACATGCTAATCTTTGGCGAAGACCATCTGGAAAGGCATAAGGTAGAGGAGCTAATCGGCAGGATTGAGGAGATCCTCAGACCTGCAGGTGAGAACAAATGAGCCTGGAAGAGCCTGTCTTTCTGCTACTGATACCTCTCACGTATCTACTCCTTCGGGTGTTCAAATGGCGTGGATATATGGGCTATTCAAGTCTGAGAAGACTGCCGAAGGTGTCCCCACTGAAGGCCATCGCCATTAGACTCCCCCGGGCACTGTGGTTCCTGGCAGCTACATTTGCAATCATAGGCGTCTGCCATCCACTCTCAGACCTGCAGGAGATGGAGGTAAATACCCAGGGCAGGGAAATGCTACTGGCAATAGACACCTCCTTCAGCATGACGGGCCGCGCCATGAAGGAGATAAAAGAGATAGT
>JAUXLO010000126.1 GCA_030623665.1 Planctomycetota bacterium | reverse complement strand
GTCTCTTACGGTTTGGCGAAATTCCTTACAACCTGCAGCAGCTTGTTCATCATATTTTCGGTCTGTTTGCCCCTGTAGCTGGGCATCTTGTCTTTTCCGGCTAGCATGGTTTCCATGAGCTGCTCATCCGTCCTGGATGCCTGCCACTTTGCGTCTGTAAAGTCGGGTACACCGGCCTGTTTACCAAAGGTCGTGCCCGTACCGCCGTTTCCGTGGCAGTAGCAGCAAGTCTCCTGGGGTACAAATGAGCCCTGAACTGAACCGCTGCCGAAGATGTAATACACGCTCTTTTCCGGGTTACCTGCTACAAGGTCTTCATCTGCCGTGGCCAATGGACAGACGGCTAGACAGAAGACCAAAAGGGGAATGCTGATTAGAAACGCTTTCTTCATATCTTAAAACCCTCCTCTCAAAGGCGCGAATGTTTCTTTTACAGAGACAGCAAATGCCTAGGGGGCAAGACCTTCCTCTGTTTTATAGACTTGGTGGCAGCTCCTGCAGGAAAGGAACAGGAACCTGAAGGAATGTCCGATGTCTTCTATCAGGCCTACTTTATCACCCCTGGCCCTCTCTTCTATATTACCGGCGTGGATCTGTACGACCTGGCTCATTGCCCTTGTGTTGGCGTCAACATTGAACTTTTCTATGCGCTCTTGTTCATTGTTCTTCATAACCTCTCCAGCCTTACGGAGAGTTTCATAGTCCGCATCGGTTAGCTCCTCCGGGAAGTAGCCCTTTAGGCGGTTGATCTTCTGAAATTCCTTGGCCGAAGAGGCGCAAATCTCCTTCGACGAACCGGCGGCATAACTATTTACAGATATGGTACAGACAAAAAGCAAGGCAAGGCCTGCAACAGTAAATCTTTTAATCAGCATTTATCCTCCTCCTTTTCGACTGAAGAACCCTCCTCTCCTTCTATGGTAGTAGCCCTGTAACCGCATGAGCCTACGTGATTAAGCCGCCACTCTCCTTCCTCATGGTGGCTAGCAGGGTACGTGAAGGCATGTGACAATTTGGAGAAACACTCTAACATCCTGAAACAACGTAGTCAAGAAAAAACTTGGGTATGATTCCTCAGCGTACCTCGCTTCACTCATTCGGGAGAAGACTGACCGGGGTATAGGTCCGTATATATCTGTATTTCAAGGTGGTTATGACAGTTCTTACAGCTATTGCGAAGCCTGCCGAAGGAATACTGTATGTCTTCATAGGCACCTAAGTATTTTTCATTGGCCGACTTATAAATCTCGTCAGCACGTTTTTTCATCTCCTGCGAGAATTTTAGGAATTCCTTGTCATCAGGGGGCACAAACTCCTTTAGAACCCTGTCTGTGAGCCTCGATATGACCTCCCCTGTCTTAAGCAACGTCGCCCAGTCGCTGTCTGAAAGGACGTAGTAGCCCATCCTCTCCTGAGCGGCCTTGTAGTGCTTGTCAAGCTTTTTCATCAATTCTTTTATCTCTTTGTTCTCTGTATCATCCGCTTCTTTCTTCTCGTCGGCGTGGGAGAGGCCTGCCGACAACAGCGTGGACATAAACAACGTGAATGAGGTCAAGAGAATGATCCTGCAGAGACCGCCGCTCTTTATGCCTATTCCGAAGTGCATAAGGGGTCGTTCCTCCTCTTACGTTTACTAGCTGCATCAACGTTGCCCCCCCCCAAATGGCGAGATATACTACTAATTTACGGCTTACAATTCAATAAAAAAGCTACCCCCTTTTACACGCAATTTACGGCCCTTGAAAAAAGAACCTGGTCGAATATAATGTGTAGCTGACTCACGTTAAGCAGGCAAAGAACAAGGGGTGTTTCAACCCGGGGAAATGTCATTATGAAGTGGTCACAAACCCTTATACCTACGTTAAAAGAAGATCCCTCTGAGGCAGAGATCACCAGCCACAAGCTTATGATAAGGTCGGGGATGATCAGGAAACTCCTTTCGGGCGCCTATTCATACCTGCCCCTGGGGACAAGGGTGTTGAACAAGGTGATAAGTATTGTTAGAGAGGAGATGGACCGGACTGGCGCTGTAGAGGTCTACCTCCCTGCCCTTCAGCCGCTGGAACTGCTGGAGGAGAGTGGCCGAATTGACGTCTTCGGAGAGGACCTTATCCATTTCAAGGACCGTCACGGTAGAATGATAGCCCTGGGACCAACCCATGAAGAGGTCATTACGCATCTGGTGCGTAACGAGATAAGTTCGTACCGGCAATTACCGATAACATTGTATCAGATACAGCTGAAATTCAGGGATGAAGTCCGGCCCCGCTTTGGTGTTCTGAGGAGCAAGGAATTTCTCATGAAGGATGCGTATAGCTTCGAGGTGGACGAGGAGGGGCTGGATAAGAGCTATAAGAAGATGTACGACGCCTACTGCCGGATATTTGACAGGTGTGGGCTGGATTATGTACCCGTGGAGGCCGACACCGGGGTGATGGGAGGAGACGTATCCCACGAATTTATGGTACCTTCCGAGGTGGGAGAGGACTTGTTGGCAAGATGCAAGGGCGGTGACTATAGCGTAAACAGGGAGAGGGCCGAGCCGGCACCGCTTCACGCAACGGAGAAGGCGCAGCAGGTTATGAGGAGTGTTTCTACCCCTAAGGTAACCACCATAGACCAGGTAAGTGAATTCCTGCAAGTAGAACCTGGCAAATTGGTTAAGACACTTATCTACAAGGTGGGCGGAGAGCTGGTGGCCGTCCTCGTTAGGGGAGACCACGAGGTGAATGAGACACGGTTGGCGAAGGTGCTCGGTCAGGATGGCATCGGCCTGGCCGATGAGGAGGCTATTGTCAACATAACGGGAGCACCGATGGGTTTTGCCGGGCCGGTGGGGCTTGATATACGGGTTATAGCAGACCAAGCCGTATCGGTGCTTAAAAACGCTGTCACCGGCGCTAATAAGGCGGACACCCATCTTGTGAACGTAAATCCAGGACGCGACTTCAAGATTGATAGTGTGCATAACCTCAGGTACGTCGTGGAAGGCGATGGGTGTCCAAGGTGTGGAAAGGAGCTCATTATATCCCATGGGATAGAGGTGGGCCACGTCTTCAAGTTGGGTACGAAATACAGCAAGGTCCTTGATGCAAGATTCCTCGACTCCAGCGGTGTGCAAAGACCCATCCTGATGGGTTGTTACGGGATAGGCGTGAATCGTATTATTGCCGCACTTATAGAGTGCTCGCATGATGAAAACGGTATCATCTGGCCGCCTGAGCTGGCACCGTATAAGGTGCTTGTGCTGCCCCTCAACGTGAAGGATGACGGGTGCCTCGATGCGGCGCAGAGGGTCCATGATGAGCTGGAAGGGGCCGGTGTGGAGACACTCTTAGACGACAGGGACCAGCGCCCGGGGGTAAAGTTCAAGGATGCCGACCTCATAGGCATACCCTACAGGATAGTGCTGGGAAAGAGATACCAGGAGGCGGGCGAGGTTGAGGTGCAGTTCAGGAAGGGCGGAGAGGCCTCATTTGTGCCCCTTGAGGGGGTGGTAACTGAGATAAAGAGACGGTTGAGCCTCTCGGTATAGTGTAAGATCTAGGCGAGATGTTTGGAAACCCGAACCATGGGCAGGACACGGCCGGCATTGGCGGTAAATCTTATCGTAGGGATGCTCTCCAGTGGGAGCGACGAAGACCTCTTCGAGATGGCGGAGACGAAGCTGGAGAAGAAGTTCGGACCCATAGACCTGGCAAGCGGCGCTATCCCGTTCAATTTCACCGATTACTATAAAGAGGAGATGGGAACGGATATCAGGCGCAAGTTCATCAGCTTTGAGAGGCTGATAAAACCGGACAGAATAGCCCCTATAAAGGTCTTCACGAATCGCATGGAAGAGGATTTCAGCGCAATGCGTCTTTCCGCAGGCCGTCCCATAAATCTAGACCCGGCCTATATAGGTGGCGGGAAACTGGTGCTGGCCACCACGAAGGACAATGCCCACCGCATCTTCCTCGAAGAAGGTATATACGCAGAAGTGGCGTTAAGATACGTGGGGGGTAGGTTTGTACCGCTGCCCTGGACGTATTTTGACTATAAGAGCAAAGAATACCTGGAATTCTTCTCCAGGGTAAGAGAGCTTTATCTGGATAAGCTTGAGCGACAAGTCGTAGAGGCATAACAAGAACGATAGGGGACGCACATAATGCAGAAGACACTAATACTCCTCAAGCCTGACGCCGTCCAGCGGAGACTTATAGGAAAGATTGTCTCCAGGTTTGAAGAGAAGGGGTTACAGATTGTTGGTATAAAGCTTGTTAGGATGACCGAGGAGCTGGCCAGAGAAAACTATAGACAGCATAAGGGAAGGGACTACTACGAGCCGCTGATCAGGTATATGACCGCAGGCCCCGTTGTGGCAATGGTCCTCAAGGGCAAGGAGGCGGTAGAAACGACCAGGAAGATGGCTGGTTTTACCTTCGGCACAAAGGCCGAACCCGGTACCATCCGTGGAGATTACGCCGTTTCAAACCGTTTCAACCTCATTCACGTATCCGATTCCAAAGAGACGGCAGAGGCCGAGATAGGTATCTTTTTTAAGAAAGGCGAGATATTGGAATATGACGCCATAGACAACCCGTGGGTCTATGACACGTCCCAAGGCACGTTTATCTAGACGAAAGGTGCAATATTTTTTGTTCACCGAAGGCAAAATGATGCATCTCTGTCTGCCGGCCGAAGGCAGTATACCTGTTGTCATTAAAGCACTTACGAGCATGCGTTGTTTGATTAGGCACTTTGGTGCGGAAATTGCAGTTATTTGACAACATGAGAAATGTACTCTCAAAATTAAAGATGGCAACACCCAACATGTGTTCCTTTGCGAACCTCGGTTGTGGCTTTGGGTCTGCCATTGCCGTTGTAAATGGCCGATTTGACATAGCAGCATGGTTTATCATCATCGCGATGGTGTTTGACGCCTATGACGGCAAGTTGGCGCGCTACCTGAACGCCACAAGCAGGCTGGGTAGTGAGCTGGATTCCTTCTGTGATATGACCACATTCGGCATGGCGCCGGCCTTGCTGGCAGGCGGCATCATTAGTAATAATTATCCCATCCTGGGCTGGGTCCTGGGATTCCTGTTTGTTTCAGCTGCGGTGTACCGATTGGCGAGATTCAATGTGATGCAGGCCGAGGGAGACCAGCACCATGATTATACTGGACTGGCGACTACCGGGGCGGGCGGTATGCTGGCCGCACTGGTCATACTTAACGGATATCTAACCGGCGGCGTTGACGTCGGCAAAGTAATTGAGTTGATGCCGGTCATCACGGTCATATTATCATTATTGATGGTTTCCAGGATAAGGTTTCCAAATTCCATGGATTTTGCTGATAAGCAATTCAGGTCACCCTTGTATGCCTCTATCCTATCCGGGCTAGTGGTACTTTTTGCCTGGATACCTCAGGTCGTACCTAGCGTGCTATTCTCTGGCTATATAGCAGCCGGGTTCTTAGGCATAATAAAAGAGAAGATTCTTCACAGCAGCACATAAGTTCTGGTTCCTTGCCACCTACCTCACCCTAATAAGAAGAAAAGCGACCTCACTGCCTTATCTGCTAATCTGGTCTGTTCTCGTCTAATCTCAAGTGGCTTGTGCAAGCGGGGGAATGGGATGCTAGGCCTAGAGATTTCTTTTGAGTTGCTTGCTCTTATCGCGGCTTCTGTAGGATTAGGCCTTTTGATTAAGGCAAGGTCT
>JAUXLO010000066.1 GCA_030623665.1 Planctomycetota bacterium | reverse complement strand
CCCGGTCCGTGAGACCTCCGTGGGTGTGGGTGGTAAGGGTGATGATGACGCGGTTGTAGTTGATGATTATGGTGGGATGGTGGTTTAACTCCTCTACTACGTTAGCCACCTTGTCTACAAAATCCACGGCCCTGCGGAAGTTGGGGAATTCGTATTCCTTTACTATTGTATCCTCGTCCTGTTTCCAGTCCTTTAAGGCGCTTAGCCTTTCAGAGACCTCTTTTCCTTCGAGTTTTTTCACCCTTTTTCACCTTGTCAGAGGATAGAAATCTCCCGACGCTTTCTTAATTGATGAAGGGAGTTTTTGCGCCGCTCAGCCCTTGGCCCCTTCCCTCACGCGGTCATGGGGGGGGGTAGCGGGCCGCTTGCCCGCCTGGCGCGGCAGGAGTGTGTTCTGCACTACATGTGGGTGATAAACTCAGGCTCCAGGAAGCTTCTTAATATGTCACACCTCGACACCACTCCGGTCAGCTTACCGTCCTGGGTAACGGGCACACGGATAATGTTCTTGTCCATCAGTATTTCCGCCACCTTGTCTACGGATGTGTCAACGTCTACGGTGATGGCATCGTGGGTCATGACGTCGCCCGCCGTGATTCTGACAAGCTCCTCACCTGACTTGACGGCCTTTAGCAGGTCATGTTCCGTGATTACACCTTTTACCTCTCCATTCTGGTTTGTGACGGGCATACCGCTGTACAGGCCGCATAGAAGTTGCATAGCCACGTCCCGGGCAGAGGCGTTCTCTCGCGCAGATACTACCGGTCTGGTCATCACGTCACGGGCCTTCAAATGTTGCATAAAAAATCCCTCCTACTGCGTTACAGATAACGCTGATCAAAAAAACTTGTGCCTACTAGAAGACTACTTCTTCCTTTTAGGTTTTGATGCCTTACTCGTCTTCTTCTTTGACGAGGCCATTTTCTTCCCATGCGGTTTACCGCAGCTCATGGTCCTCTCCCCCCTTTAAACGGAGTTATAAAGACATCTCAAACGCAATTCTACTCTATGCGCCTACAATTGCAATACGTTTTCACCACCCCTTCACAAATATTTTGCCGTTCCTGCACGAACGCCCGGACTATTTTCTACATCGTTATCTCGCGCGGCGGGTAGCCGTTGGTTATGAGCTCAATGGGGCTGTCAAGTCTCTTTAGACTTTGGCGCTAAAATCGGTATAATAAAATGGGAATGTGGCTTTTAATGGTCGATTATATAGATATAGGTATTTGAAGGAGATGGGTATTGAAGATAGCAATATCGGGTAAGGGCGGTGTGGGTAAGACCACGCTTGCGGCGGCGATGGCCTGGCTGTTTGCGCACGAGGACGGTAAAAAGGTGCTGGCCATAGACGCTGACCCCGCGCCCAATCTCGCAATCGCCCTGGGTATCGAGGGCCATGAGGACATCGTGCCGATGGTCGAGATGAAGGAGCTCGTAAAGGAGCGCACCGGCGCCACCTCCGAGGAGTACGGCAAGTTCTTTAAGCTGAACCCGGCGGTGGCCGACCTGCCGGAGCGGCTGGGGGTTGAGAAGGACGGCGTGCGCCTGATGGTGCTCGGCGCCATACAGCGCGGCGGCGGCGGGTGCGCCTGTCCGGAGGGAGTCTTTCTAAGGAGCATGATTAACCACATCGTGCTCCAGAGGGACGAGGTGGTCGTGGCAGACATGGAGGCGGGTGTGGAACACCTGGGCCGGGCCAGCGTAAAGGGCGTAAACGCCCTGATAGTGGTTGCAGAGCCGACACTGACCAGCGTGGAGATCGCCCATCGCATAAAGAGGCTTGCCTCTGACATCGGACTAAGCTCGGTATTTGCAGTGGGCAACAAGCTCCAGAACAAGGAACAGCAGGATTTCCTGGAAAAGGGTCTTGCGGACATCCCTGTACTGGGGTTTTTGTCGTTTAACCCAAAAATCCCGGAGGCCGGTCTGAAGGGCACGTCCGTACTGGAGGACGGGCAGCTTATGGAGGAGGTCAAGGGGATTATAAGACGCCTGAAGACGGAGTTGAGTATAACGTCATGATTAAGAAAGCCATCGCCAACCTGGTAGAGGGCCTGGACCTTACCGAGGAAGGGGCCGCCGCCAGCATGGAAGACATAATGAGCGACAGGGCGACCCCGGCCCAGATAGGCTCGTTCCTCACAGCCCTGAGGATGAAGGGTGAGACGGTTGACGAGCTCACGGGCCTTGCCCGGGTGATGAGGAGGAAGGCCGCCCCGCTGGAGATAGACGACCCGGTGGT
Organism: Planctomycetota bacterium; assembly: GCA_030623665.1. Classification (GTDB taxonomy): domain Bacteria; phylum Planctomycetota; class Brocadiia; order Brocadiales; family Bathyanammoxibiaceae; genus Bathyanammoxibius. Next base: position 6,730 of record JAUXLO010000066.1, on the reverse strand, counting down.
CGACACCTGCGGCACGGGCGGAGACAGAAAGGGCACCTTTAACATCTCTACCGCCGTTGCCTTTGTGGTGGCGGGCGCAGGGCTTAAGGTTGCAAAGCACGGAAACAAGGCGTCCACGAGCAGCACGGGCAGTGCCGACGTTCTGAAGTTACTGGGCGCGAATATAGAAGCAAGTCCCGAGACGGTCATACGGTGCATCAGGGAGGCAAACATTGGTTTTGTCTTTGCGCCGCTATTCCACAGCTCAATGAGATTTGCCAGCGAGCCGAGGCGCGAGCTGGGTTTTCGTACGGCCTTTAACCTCCTTGGCCCGCTGACCAATCCTGCAAGGAACAGCCGTCAGCTCATAGGCGTATACAGCGAGGATCTGACCGACATTCTGGCCCGTGTGCTTAGAAATCTGGGCACGGAACGTGCCCTGGTAGTCCACGGGCTTGACGGGCTGGACGAGATAACCACCTCTGACAGGACGAAGATAACGGAGCTTAGGGGACGTGAGATAGAAAGATATCATATTCAACCGGAGGAATACGGGATAAAGCGGTCAAGGCCCGAAGACCTTGTGGCCGGAAGTCCTGAGGAGAGTGCCCAGGCCATAAGGGACGTCATTGACGGACATGGGGGGCCAAAGCGTGATGTCGTGCTCCTGAATGCCGCCGCTGCCATAAAGGTCGGTGGGGCCGCAGAGGACATGAAAGAGGGTCTACTGCTGGCCGCCCGGTCCATTGACTCTGGCCGTGCAAGAGATTCGCTGCAAAGGCTAATCGAGGTGAGCTTGAAAGATGTCGGGTAGGGGAATAGTGCTCACCAATGCCAGGGTCATTACCATGGATATAGACGGCACTCCCCCCCTGGCAGAGGCCGTTGTAATCGACGGTGACAGAATTACCTACGTTGGAGATGGAAAAGGGCTTGGCGCTGAGCTGACGCACGGGAAGGAACTGATTGATCTGGAGGGAAGGACGGTGGTGCCGGGTCTCATTGACTCCCACGTGCACCTGGTCGAGATGGCCAGAAGCCGTCTCGGGTTGGACCTTGGGGGATGCCGCTCTGTCGGGGACGCCCTGGACCTCATCAGGCAAGAGACCGATAGGAGGCCCGAGGGTGAATGGGTCATAGGGTATAACTGGGACGAGAGCCGGTGGAAGGAAGACCGCAGCGTTACTATTGAGGAACTCGATGGGGTAAGCCCCCGCCATCCCGTCGTCCTTAAGCGCATCTGCCAGCACCTTGTGCTCGTAAATACCCCTGCACTTGGGTTTGCCCGTATTCCGAAGGGCACAGAGGGTCTATGCCTGGACCCGAAGACCGGCAACCCTAGTGGCATAGTACAACAAGACGCGCGGCAGATTGTGGAATCTCACCTGAAATTTCCCCCCCAAAAGCTCTACGCCGCAATGGAGACGACACAGAGGGAGATGCTGTCTCTGGGAATAACCTCCGTCCATGACATGGGCTCGGATTTCAGGCTGTTGCAAAGGGCATCCAGTGAGGGGCGGTTGGCAATAAGGACACACCTGTATGTAGGTGAACATGAACTCCCGGAGATAGATAGAGATGGTACTCTGAGGGAGGGGCATGATAGCCATCTTAGGGTAGCCGGTGTAAAGTTCTTCATAGACGGCTCCATAGGTGCACATAGTGCGGCCCTTTTAGAACCATACGCGGACGGTAAAGGCGGCTGCGGGCGGCTGAGATGGGATAAGAACACACTGAAAGGCCTCGTTTCGGACCTGCACGAGAGGGGTTGGCAGGTAGCTCTCCACGCCATTGGAGACAGGGCAGTCACGGTGGCGCTGGAGGTGCTGGAACGTGCCCAAAGGGACAGTCCGGGGGGTGAGCCAAGACACCGTATAGAACATTGTGAACTCCTTCCGGTAGGCGCACTCGAGCAGATAAAGGACCTCGGTGTAATCGTCTCTGCACAGCCGAACTTCGTCTCCATGTGGGGTCAGCCGGGCGGTATGTATGAAAAGCGCCTGGGCAAGAGGCGCTGGGAGGCTGTAGACCCCTGGGGCAGATTCCATAGGGAATCCATACCGCTGGCCTTCGGCTCAGACGGTATGCCGGTTGGGCCCCTGTATGGCGCATGGTCCGCCGTGAATCACCCCATACACGAAAGCCGCCTGGACCCGGTGGACGCCCTGCGCTCTTACACACACGGCGGCGCCTTCGCATCCTTCGAGGAGGAGACGAAAGGACCGATATCGCAGGGCAAGGTAGCCGACATGGTGGTACTGTCTGGAGACCCCACGACCACACCGCGGATAGAGATAAAGGACATCAAGGTAGAGATGACCATCCTGGGCGGTAACATCCTCTACGACAACCTATTGCGGAAGAAGGTCTCTACTTTCTAGTCGAGGCCTCTCCTTTCCAAGTCGCCTGCGCATAATACATTAAACCAATTTTTGACTTGACAGGGGTTATACATTGATTAATGATGTTCAGGATTAGGCCGAGGTTTACATAAGATAAATGCTGCATTACGAGGGCCTTTAATAATGCCCGATGTGAAAAGCAGTTGGCCGGAGTTTTCCACAGATGAAAAGGGAGTGGAACGTCGCTTTGTTCCCATGCGCCTGACAGAGCAGGATGCGGCCTTATTGCAGGAGGTATTTCCTGTAATAAAGGGGCATGTTGACGATATCGTAGACGCCTTTTATTGCCAGCTGCTGGATTATGAGGATACTAAGGGCGTATTTCGGACAAAATCGACGGTCCGGAGATTAAAAAGTTCGCTAAGAAATTACTTGAAAGCGGTCCTTAACTGTACCCTTGACAGGGGCTACTTTAAAGGACGCGTTAACATTGCGCAGAAATTCGACTTCCCGGAACTCCCCCCGAGATCTTATCTAGCCATATACAACCTGCTCAAGAGGCTCATTGCCCCGATAGTTACCGAGGCATATAAGGGCAATGCCAAAAAGGCGCAAGACGTCCTGAATGCCCTGGATAAGGTGTTTTTCCTGGACGCAACCCTGGCTATGGATTCTTACGTCGATAACCAGATGGCCGCCATGGAGGAGGCATATAAAAAGGTAATGGGGGATGAACGGGAATGGGAGGATACGTTTAATTCCATTACGGATTTTGTGAGTATCCATGACAAGGACTTCAACATCGTCATGGCAAACAAGGCCGTTTATGAGAAATTCGGGATAACGGAAAACGATTTGGGGAAAAAGAAATGCTACGAGATATTTCACAGCACGGATGAGTACTGGCCGACCTGCCCACTTGTTAAGGCAAAGGAGAGCCTTGAACCCGCCACCTCAGAGATAGATGACCCGCGCATGGGCGGTGTGTTTATGGTTAGTGCCTTTCCCCGGTTCAATGAAAGTGGTGAGTTTACGGGTGTTGTCAGCATAGCGAAGAACATCACCGAGCAAAAGGAACTGGAGCGGGAACTGGAGAGGTGTGCAGTCGTTGACGAGCTTACGGGGTTATCCAACCGCAGGCGTTTTTATAAACTGTTGACCTCTACGATGGCAGGCTCAAAGAGGTATGGACGCCCGCTATCGTTACTGTTCTTTGACCTGGATAACTTCAAGGACTATAACGACGCCTATGGGCACGTAGAAGGGGACGTTGTGCTGAGGGAAGTAGCAAGGTGTGCCCAGAAGCTTGTGAGACAGGACGTAGATTTCTGCTGCAGATACGGTGGTGAGGAATTTACCGTTATTCTGCCGGAGACTTCAAAAGAAGGGGCCTTGAACGCAGCGGAAAGGCTCAGGGGAGAGGTGGAAGGACTGGAATTCCGCCCCAAGACGGTCAAGGACGCATCAAAACCCGTAAAGATGACGGTCAGTGTAGGTGTGACAGAATTCAAGGATTACGATGCAGACGACTTCGTTGAGAAGGCCGATAGTGCGATGTATGAGGCGAAAAAGCAGGGAAAGAACAAGGTTGCAGTCTTCGGATAAAAAGCTGTCCGCACGCCATGTTAGATAGACCCCTGAAGAACTTCCTTATTTGCTACCCCCTGCCTTGATGGAAATTGCCTTTCTGGCTTAGAATTGAATCAGGGAGAATACGTCACGGTCTCCCAGGGCCTTCCGGCCGTTCAGGAAGGTGAGTTCCAGCAGGAAGGCACAGCCCACTATGTTGCCGCCCATCGACTCTACCAGCTTGCAGCAGGCGGCCATGGTACCTCCGGTTGCCAGGACGTCATCTACCATCAGTACATCCTGTCCCGGCTTTATGGCGTCCTCGTGTATCTCCACGGTGTCAGTCCCGTACTCCAGCTCATAGGTCATGCTTTTCGTCTTATAGGGCAGTTTGCCGGGCTTTCTTACGGGCACGAACCCCGCATTGAGATTGAGGGCAATGGGTGGGCCGATTATAAAACCCCTCGCCTCTGTCGCTACCACTACTGAGACGTGGTTGTCCTGGTAATGGCTGGAGAGCATATCTATAGCCGTCTTAAGTCCCCGGGAGTCATACAGAAGAGGGGTGATGTCCTTAAACACGATACCCTTTTTGGGGAAATCGGGCACGTCTCTGATTAGTGCTTTAAGGTTGTCTGTAGTCAAGGTGTCTTTCGCTCCTCGTTGATGACGATTTAGGTTGGGTGCCATAGGGGTGGAGCCTGCAATAGTCCCTTGTAGTTGCCCCATTTATGGGGCCTTATAGGCTCGATAAATCGAGTCATGCCTGAGGCAGATCCGCCTCTGGCAGACAACTACAGTTTGCATGGTGCGTCTCAACGCACCCCCCCTCTCACTCTTCCCGTGAGACTATGCTGTGGAGTTTGCGCAGGGCGTCTCTTTCTATCTGTCGGACACGCTCCCGGCTAAGACGGAGCTCTTTTCCTATATCCTTTAAGGTCATTGGTTCGCCCATATCCAGCCCGAAGCGCTTTCTTATGACCTCTGCCTCTCTCTTTCCGATAGCGACCAGAAGGCCCTCGACCCTCTCCTTTTCAAATGCCTCGATAACCTCTTCTTCCGGGGTCTTGACGCGTTGGTCGGCGATACCGTCTATTAGAGACCACACACTATCGAGGTTTGGAGCAGTCGGGCCTTTGAGGTCTGTTGTCTCCTGTAGGGCGTTTTCCCCGGTATCGGCCTTTTCTTCATGGCCCGATGTTCGCCTCCTTTCGGCCTTGTAGGCAGGGATTCGAATGGTCTTGCTGGTGTTGGTGATGGCGCGTTTTATTGCCTGCCTGATCCACCAGGTCGCATAAGTACTGAAGCGGTAACCGGCCTTGTAGTCATACCCCTCAACGGCCCTGAGGACCCCCAGATTGCCCTCTTCTATCAGATCGAGGAAGGGAAGTCCGTGGTTGAGGTAACGCTTGGCGATGCTTACGACTAAGCGGAGGTTGGCCCTTATGAGTTTTTCCCTGGCCTCTTGGTCCCCCTTATTTGCCCTGCGTGACAGGTCCTTCTCCTCGTCGGGGGAGAGCAGTTTTACCTTGCTGATCTCCTTTAGATATAACTGGAGGTCCGTATCTACCCTTACCATCGGGTTTCTCCCCCCGGAGGGTCTTTAGGAAGGCGTGTCCTCTGTATTCTCGGCTTCTTGAGGCGGCTTTTCCTTAGACTCTTCTCCCTCTTGAGTGGTTTTAGAGATCTGCTTTATGCTTAAGCCTAGTTTCCTGGCAGGGGCGTCAAGCCGTATTATCTTTACTTCTATCTCGTCGCCGATGGACACTATCCCCTGGGGGTCGCTCACCCTTTTGTCGGACATCTCCGAGACATGAAGTAGCCCCTCTATCCCCTTCTCCAGTTCAACGAAGGCGCCAAAGTTGGTGAGCTTTGTAATCTTGCCCTTCACGATGCTTCCCACTTGGTATTTATTCGGGATGTCGCTTTCCCACGGGTCCCCCTCCAACTGTTTGATCCCGAGGGCTACACGCTTCTTTTCCTTATCTACTGACAGCACAACTGCCTCTATGGTGTCGCCCTTTTTAAGCACCTCTACAGGGTGGGTTATCTTCTGTGACCACGATATGTCTGAGACATGGAGAAGCCCATCGATACCTTCTTCTATCTCTATAAATGCCCCGTAGTTGGCAAGGTTTCTTACCGTCCCGGTGATCTTCTTGCCGGGGGGATATTTTTCTTCAATGTGGTCCCAGGGGTTCTCCTCAGTTTGCTTCATACTGAGAGAGATTTCCTGTTTCTCTTTATTGACCTTTAGTATCAATATATCCACCGTGTCCCCTATTCCTGCCATCTCAGATGGATGGTTTACCCGCCTGGTCCAGGACATCTCTGATACGTGGACCAGACCTTCTATGCCGTCCTCCAGCTTAACGAAGGCCCCGTACGGCATTATATTGACCACCTCTCCGGCAACCTTGGCGCCAACGGGATATTGTTCGTCCACCTTCGCCCATGGGCTTTCTGTCTTTTGCTTAAGGCCCAAGGCTATCTTTTCCTTCTCCTTGTCGATGCCCAGTATTTTTACCTCTATCTCCTGGCCTATAGCCACTATCTCTGAAGGATGGCTTATGCGACCCCAGCTCATGTCCGTAATATGAAGAAGACCGTCCAAACCGCCCAGGTCAACAAAGGCGCCGAAGTCGGCTATGTTCTTTACCATACCCTTACGGGTATCCCCGACGTTTATCTCTTCCAGGAGCGCTTGCTTCAGTTCTTCTCGTTCTTCTTCCAGTAGCCTTCGGCGTGACACGACAATGTTTTGTCGGGCCTCGTCTATCTTAAGTATCTTGCAGGTCAAACTCTTTCCAATATACGCCGCTATGTCTCCGGGCGGTTTT
>JAUXLO010000062.1 GCA_030623665.1 Planctomycetota bacterium | reverse complement strand
TCTTGCAAAAGGTATTACTGAAGCACTTCAACGCCACAATATATCTATTAGTGGCAATTTAACCTATTCCTGCCCCTATATCAAGCAATATATGTAAATATGGTGTGTATGCCGTATGCACGCGAGGAAGATATCCAGACTGACTATAATTGGAAGGGTCTGAGAGGCTTCTAAGATACACACAATGCGGTATGCGATGCCTGGCTGGTTGAGGTACTTCTAGCTGGATTCCGTGGCAGGGCGGGGCAGGAGACCGGCGCGTTCGACTATCTCAGGGACGACCTCTTCCCACTCGATGGCCATGATGTGGATGCCGGCCACACCTTCGATCTCTTTGAGCTGCCCTATTATGTCGAGGCAGATTTCTATCCCCTCTTTCTTTGACTTTTTTTCCTTCATGCGGGCGATAATCTCATCGGGTACGTCCATACCCGGCACGTTCTTTTTCATATACCTTGCCATACCCAGGGATTTTAAGGGGGACACCCCGGCCAGTATAAATGCCTTCTTATGAAGCCCCATATCCCGGACGGCCTCCATCCACTGGGCAAATCTTTCTACGTTATAAACTATCTGAGTCTGGAAGAACTCAGCTCCTGCGGCTATCTTTTTTGCCAACCGTCTTGCCCTTATATCTATGCTACCGGCAAACGGGTTTTCGGCCGCGCCCAGGAAGAACCTGGGTTCTACGGCTATTTCCGTGCCGGACTGGAGTTTCTTCTCGTCCCTCATGGTCTTTACCATGTGCAGGAGTTGTACGGAGTCCAGGTCAAATACGGGTTTTGCACTTGGGTGGTCGCCGAATTTTGGATGGTCGCCTGTGAGGCACAAAAGGTTTTTCGCCCCCAGTGCTGCTACGCCCAAGAGGTCGCTCTGCAGCCCGATGCGGTTGCGGTCACGGCAGGTCATCTGGACAACGGGCTCAAGTCCGGCCTCCATTACTATGACCGCTGCGGCTATACTGGACATCCTTACCACAGATGTCTGGCAATCTGTAACGTTAATGGCATCGGCATATCCCTTGAGGAGGGCCGCTTTTTTCTCTACAACTGCCCTGTCGGCTCCCCTTGGAGGACCAAGTTCGGCCGTCACCACAAATTTACCTGCCCTCAGTAGTTTTTCCAGATGACTGGCTGCCGTCATGTTAAAACCTCTGCCAGGTCACGCGTTTTCGTTTATTACCCGCCAAAATCCCGGCCAAAGGCCGGTGCGCCCACGACATTATATAATATATATTGGAAAAAATTCTACAGGCGATTCGGATTAGGGGGTCTGCTCTTCTTCTTTAACCCTAAGATGCTCCAGGGTAAGCCTTGACGGGCGTATCGGCCAGTCCTTTGGAGGTACGAATCCGTCCATTGCATCTTTATCACCCTTCTCCTCTGAGCGCTCGTATATTTGCTCCCACACACAGGGGGTTTCCGGGTCAACCTCGCACCTGCCATCCTGAGGGCCGCCACAGGGGCCATTGAGGAGATTCTTTGCGCAGCGGCTTACCGGACAGTAACCGCCGGTCTCACCTATGATGCAGTCCCCACAGCCCACGCACCGCTCCCAGTATAATCCCGGTTCTATAGTGGCGCCCATAAACACTGCGTCTACCCCGGGGGAGACCTCAACGCCGGGATACCTCTCTGCCAGACATTGTGCGCCCACACCACAGGCAAGCGATATGGCTGCGTCGCAGCCCTTCATCTTCTCGCTGATTTCATCTATAAATTCCGGCTCACACTGTCTCAGTGTCGTATCCTCTTCGAACTCAAGGTCCAGGCCCTCCTTCTTGGCCCATATGCGGAGCACGGAGGCAAGCTCGGCCACCTGTTTTTCTCCCCCTACGGGGCGTACCGTCACACAGCCTCCGCATCCGACCACGGCGACCTTTTTACGATTCCTTACACGTTCTTTTATGTATCCCAAAGACTTCGGCTTGGCTACTATCATCTCATCCGCACCTCCCAAATAGCGGTTTGCACGACCCTACCACCACATTTTTGTGCAATGCTACTATCTGTTGAGCTTAAACACGGGACCCAAGTTTTTAAGTTCCTCCACCATTTCATCCATTACCTTGAAAAAATGCTCCACGGGGGATGGGGAGATCCACTGGAATCTCTGGGGCTCAAGCCCCATATCCAAGAGGACTTTTGCTGCATGATCAAACCTCTTTTTCGCCCAGGCGTGTCCGGTCTGGTGCGGGCACTCTCCCGGCAAGCAACCTGCCACCACGGTGCCATCGGCCCCCTCTTCAATGGCCTTCAAGATAAGGAGCGGGTCTATCTTCCCTATACAAGAGACCTGTGCCGTCTTTATATTACTCTCTGTCTGGTCTAATCTTGACACCAGACCCTCACACTGGGGGTCATACTGGCAAAGGAATACGATGACCCTGGGGCCAAGCTCTGGGCCGGAAAATCTCTCCACGGCCTTCTCCAGAGCGCCTGCTCCCCGGTCTTCGTAACGGTCCTTAAGCGTTATGGCCCTGGCAGGACACTCTACCACGCAGATGCCGCAGGACTGGCAGTCAACACCGATTTTGGCGGCCTTTTCCACCCTATTTAGTTCCGGCACATCGTATGGGCATACCCTCACACACGTCAGACAGGCGGCACAGAGTTCTGGATCCACCTCCGCGCCCGCACCACAGTTGAGGCACCGCCTGGCCTCCGTCATGGCCAGTCGGTCGGAATATCCCAATTCAACCTCACCGAAGCCATGCATCCTGTCACCTGCAGAGAGCATTGGCATCTCTTTACGCAGCTCCTTTTTTATAAGCCCAACCCTGTGAGAGGACAGATCCGCCATCGGTGTGAGGCCTTTCCATGGGCCGGGTTCTTCGTTTCTGAGATAACTATGTATGGCCATGGCAGCCCTTCTGCCGTGGGCGATTGCCTCTATAAGGCTGCCACCCACCAGCACAGCATCACCGCCGGCGAATACGCCGGGCCTGTCAGTGGCCAGGGATTCTTCTTTTACATCAATGACATCGCTTGAGGTCACATGGATTCCCGAGTTACTTAAAGACATTAGCTCTGGCGACTGCCCAATCGCCATAATAACATTATCCACGTCCAGGACGAACTCGGAAGCCGCTATAGGTATCGGCCTCCGTCTGCCGCTTTGGTCTGGCTCGCCCAGTTCCATCTTTACGCACTTTAGGGCCCTGACCACCCTGCCACTGCCCAAGATTTCCACAGGAGACGTCAGGAATGTGAACCGTATACCCTCCTCCTCGGCCTCCAAGCGGCCAAGCTCTTCACAAGGCATCTCCTCTACAGACCTGCGGTATACCAGCATAACTTCCTTTGCACCCACCCGCAGTGCAGTGCGTGCCGAATCTAAGGCCGTATCGCCTCCACCAATCACTGCCACCTTCTGCCCTAGATTTAAGGCCCTACCCAGACTAGTCTCCCTAAGAAATTCTATTCCGGGTATTACCCCGATAAGGTCCTCACCCGGTATATTCAGTCTTAGCGATTTGTGGGCCCCTATCCCTATGAAAACGGCCTTAAAACCCTCTTTGAAGAGGGAATCTACTGTGATGTCCGGGCCCAGCCTTACACCTGTCTTCAGTTCGACGCCAAGGGATAAGATATTGTTTATGTCAACGTCTAAGGCATGTCCTGGCAGGCGATAGCGTGGAACGCCTATACGCAACATCCCCCCGGGTTCAAGGAGTTCGTCGAAGATTACGCACTTATATCCAAGAAGTGCAAGGTCATTTGCGGTTGAAAGTCCGGCAGGGCCAGCACCAATAACGGCCACCCGTTCCTGGTACTTGGTTTTGGGTGGTCTTAGGCGTGGACTAAAATCCTTGTCTGACAGAAATCTCTTCAGCCACGCGATGGCTATCGGTTCATCTACGGCTGAGCGTCTGCATGCGTCCTCACAGCGTCGTGTGCAAATACGACCGCATGAAGCAGGAAACGTGTTTTTGGACCTTACCAGTTGGAAGGCCTCTTCACACCTTCCTCTGGCAATAAGTTGCACGTAGTCTCTTGCGTCTTGATTAATGGGGCATGCTGCGACACACGGGGCCGCCCCGCCTGTATTTATGTTACTCACCCTTATCCTTCCAGGTCATAATGCCGTCAATTAAGAAACAACAAAAATTCCCCAGCCTTTTTCTGCATCAAATTCGTCCGGATGGGGAACGGGAGTGAGTTGGGGCGGGCGCATAAGGAAGGGTAGCGCAGAAAGGACTCTAAAAGACGAAACCCTTCCCCTTATCAGCGAAACAGTTCTTCGTAGAAACAGAAACCGTGTTTCTAATTATATAAGTGCAAATATCATTACTAGGAAGGCGGATACCACGAAAATACCGCCTATACCAAATAGTATCAATGACCAGGTTAAATAGGTCTTTAGGACCCTTACCACCGCAGTAATTTGCGCGGTACTGAGTGTAGCGCCTGGTGGTATCTCGAGCGTTCTAAAGGGTGCCGCACCCACAAATCCTGCAACAAATACTAGCATACCGCCAACTGCACCTAGGATTGCAACGACGACCAGTGACATCTAGCATCCCCCCCTTCTGGAGTTCAGTTTTTAATTTCAGTTCCGTGCAGGCAAAATACCATGCGCGGGATAAAATCCCTTAACTGATAGATGACTCTTTACTAACAACACCATTGTTGCCTCGCCTTTTTTGCAAAATCGAAGGTCTTTACGCCGCTTCCATAGCAAAAGGCAATCCGATTTCATCTGTTAGGGCGTAGCGACCAGTCAATAAGCACTCCAGGAGTTAGCGTCTTGCTAACGTCTTAAGGTATCTCAAGACACCCCTGACTCCACACCCCTTCTTTTGCGTTGGACAACTATATTATGAAAGGATTTACTTGTCAAGAAAAAAAGATACTCTCCTTTGACAAACCTTGTTGTGATAATTAGAATACAACGTAAGGTGAATAATCAAGCACAATTGAGAAGATATTTGACAGGCTCTGATACAACACAACTGCCTAGCATAACTACAGATGTGTTGATAATTGGAAGCGGTGTTGCAGGGCTTACTGCTGCTGTAGAGGTGTCCAGAGAGGCCCAGGTACTGATAGTATCCAAGGACAGGCTCGGCGAAAATAATACTATGTATGCCCAGGGGGGCATAGCTGTAGTGCTGTCCCATGATGACAGCTTCGAAGACCACATACGTGACACCCTGGAGGCGGGACAGGGATTGTGCGAACCCACGGTGGTAGAACACGTGGTAAGAGAGGGGCCCGGTGGCATAAAGGCGCTTATGGGCCTTGGGGCGTGTTTTGACCGCAACAACGGCCAACTGGCCTTAACAGTAGAGGGTGGTCACAGCCACCCCAGGATAATACATGGCAAAGGCGACTCCACAGGCATGGTAGTGGAGGAGACACTACTAAATTTCATAGAGGAATGCAGCAACATCAGCACCTTGGAGCACTACTTCGCTATAGACCTCCTGACGGTGGATGGCCAGTGTTGCGGTGCCATAGTATGGCACAGGCACAAAGGTAAGACGGTGGTATGGGCCAAAGAGACCGTATTGGCTACCGGGGGATGCGGCCAGGTGTATCGGGAAACAACCAATTCTGACATAGCTACCGGTGACGGCATAGCCATGGCATACAGGGCCGGAGCTACCCTGCGGGACCTGGAGTTCGTACAGTTCCATCCAACAACCCTTTACATTGCTGGCGCGGCAAGGTCCCTTGTAACAGAGACCCTCAGGGGCGAGGGCGCTATACTTATAAATAAAGAAGGTAAACGCTTCATGCCCAGTTACCACCCCATGGCAGAACTTGCACCGAGGGACGTGGTTAGCCGCAGCATAGTACGTGAGATGCGGTCCACAGGGTACACACACGTATACCTCGATGTAAGACATATACCCAAAGAGAGATTGAAGGTGCGCTTTCCTAGGATATGGTCTACATGCGCCTCTTTCCATATAGACATCTCCAAGGAAGCCATCCCTGTAAGGCCTAGCGCCCACTATATGATTGGTGGTGTGGAAGTAGACGAGAAGGGCCGAACCGATATAGAACATCTATATGCCTGCGGGGAGATCTCCTCAACAGGATTACATGGCGCAAACCGCCTGGGCAGTAATTCACTTCTTGAGTGTATCGTGTACGGTCACAAGGCAGGCAGCGAGATTGCAGACATACTCAGGAGGAACAAACACAAGACCCGGACTTACCCGTTAAGAGTAAAGGTCAAGGCAAGGAGACACAGGGGGCTTAACCTGGGCGACATAAGGTATGCGCTTAAGAGTCTCATGTGGAGGGACGTTGGGCTTGAGAGGGATGAGCAGCACCTCAGAGATGCCGTCGGAGAGATAGGGCACTGGTCGGAATATATCATGGATAAGGAGTTCAACTCTCCTTACGGATGGGAGCTACAAAATATGCTTTTTCTCTCCAGGCTCATTGCAGATAGTGCCCGGGAGCGGAAAGAGACAAGGGGAGTACATTATCGCAGTGACTTCCCCAACCGTAACGACAAAGACTGGAAGAGACACCTCTTCATCCGGAATGAAACCGCCTAGCTCTATTTCTTCACCCTCCCTATCAGGAGGGTAACGTTGTGCCCGCCAAAACCAAACGAGTTAGACATGGCTATGTCAATTTTCGCCTCCCTGGCATTGTTGGGCACAAAATCCAGCCCGTAACACTTTGGGTCCGGATTCTCATAGTTAATTGTAGGCGGTATGACACCTTCGCAGATGGCCAGGGCGCAAATGATGAGTTCTACCGAGCCAGATGCACCAAGCAGATGGCCCATCATTGATTTTGTAGAACTAACAGGAATTCTCTTTGAATAGTTATTGAAGACCTTGCTTATGGACATTGCCTCTATTTCATCCCCCAGCGGAGTGGATGTGGCATGTGCGTTTATGTATGATACGTTTTCCGGTGAGCACTGAGCATCTTGCAGTGCGCTTTCCATGGCATAGATTGCACCCCTACCATCAGGGTCGGGCGCTGCCATGTGACTGCCATCGGCACTGAGACCGTAGCCCAAAACCTCTGCGTATACGGGTGCCCCTCTCTTTCGTGCATGCTCCAGTTCTTCAAGTATGATTACACCCGCTCCCTCTGCCAGCACAAAGCCGTCACGGTCTCTCTCAAAGGGTCTCGAGGCCAGATGTGGGTTACTGTTCCTGGTAGAAAGGGCCTTCATAGAGCTAAAAGCGGCCACTCCAAGCGGTGTTATAACTGCTTCACAGCCACCGGAAATAACTACATCCACATCTCCTCTCTGCAACAGCCTGAAGCCCTCTCCGATTGCATGGGCCCCCGTAGCGCAGGCACTAACTACTCCCAGATTTGGGCCGCGGAGACCATAGTATATGGCCACATAGCCTGATGCCGCATTTATCATAAGTTTTGTGATCATGAATGGCGAGACCCTTGAGGGGCCGCGTTCGAGCAAAACAGTGTGCTGGCCCTCAATCTCTTTGAGACCACCCATGCCAGAACCTATAATGACACCAACCCTGTTGGGGTCCTCTTTTGAGAAATCGAGTCCGGAGTCATCTACTGCCATCTTGGCGGCAGCAAAGGCATACTGCACGAAGGGGTCTAATCTGCGGGTTTGTTTCTGGTCAAACCAGAGGCTGGGGTCGAAATCTTGTATCTCACCGCCAAAACGCACCTCAAAACCGGTGGTATCAAAACCCTTAATGGTTTTAATACCACTTTTACCATGGCAAACAGCTGACCAAAATGTTTCCTTACTGCAACCTACGGGGGCAACCGTACCCAGACCGGTTATTACTACCCTTTTCCCCCCCATCTATTTTGCTCGCTTTTCAATGTATTCAATGGCATCACCCACCGTTTGTATCTTTTCCGCCTCCTCATCAGGGATGTTCATATCAAAGGCATCCTCAAATTCCATGATAAGTTCAACGGTGTCCAGGGAATCGGCACCAAGGTCGTTGACAAAAGATGTTTTCGGGGTGACTTTTTGGGCATCAATGCCCATCTGTTTACTTACCAATTCGACAACTCTCTCTGCCACAGATGGCACGCCTTAGTCCTCCTTAGAACAAAGCCTCTTAGTGGAATATTCGCCTTTTAAAGGTTGATACTATAATCAATGTAAATAAGGATGTCAAGTGTATCTGCGGGGGTCGGATATCGTCTGTATAACGTGTTGGCCTCCAAGTCGCCAAAAATCGGCCTTTAAAGCAAAGACTGCCCTTCGAGCAGCGCCCCGCGGTAAACCAATCCCATATGTAATAATGCAATTACCCCTTAATAGCGCCGCAATCACGTACTTAACGCGGTATCCAGAGAGCGTACTGTCTCTACGTTCTTGACCTGTTTATTAAGGTCTATCCTCCGTAGCAATCCGCTCAGCACCTTGCCGGGACCCACTTCATAAAACTCTTCTACACCGTCCCTGAAAAGATTCTCCATCGACTGGGTCCAGCGCACGGGGCTGGTAATTTGGGCAATAAGTGCACTCTTAATCTCTTCAGGCTCTCTGACGTAGGCTGCGTTCACGTTAGCGACTACGGGCACCTCTGCCCTAACAACACGGAGCCTTTCGAGCTCTGAGGTCATCTTGACCCGGGCCAAGGCCATAAGAGGGGAATGAAACGCACCGCTGACCTTGAGGGAAACGGCCTTTGCACCCTTACTCTTTACAAGTTTTGCCACCTCTTCCAAGGCCTTGTTCTCTCCAGAAACGACTACCTGGCCCGGACAGTTATAGTTGGCAACACAAACTGTACCATGCACAGAGGCCTCTTGACAGATGACCTCTACGTCTTCATCTGCCAGCCCAAGAACGGCCGTCATACCACTTGGGACGCTGTCCGCGGACTCCTGCATATACTTGCCCCTTTTGTAAACGATATCAACTGCATCCTCCAGACTAACGGCCCCTGCGAATACCAGTGCAGTGTACTCGCCCAGGCTGTGGCCGCACGAGGCGTAACATGCCGTAGCGGCCGCCCCTTTCAGGGACTTGCACACCTCCAGCATAGCAATGCTGGTTACCAGGATAGCGGGTTGCGATATTATGGTCTTAGAAAGTTCCGCCTCTTTACCGTCAAAACATATCTGAGCAAGGTCAAAGCCCAAGACATCATTGGCTCTCTGGTATATATTCCTTGCCTCTTCGAATTGCTCGAAAAAGTCTCTGCCCATACCAACACGTTGGGCACCCTGACCGGGGAAGAGGAAGGCCCTTTTGGTCATCCCTACCATCTAATTATGGAGGAACTC
>JAUXLO010000007.1 GCA_030623665.1 Planctomycetota bacterium | reverse complement strand
CTGGGAGCCATCCCATCCGCAGGCAGGGAAAGTAGCACTGGAGGAGGTGAAGCACAGACAGGGCCTGAGGTGGGGGGCGGTCACACCGGTGGGAGCCAGCCCGGGACCCGCCTGTATTCAGACAAGGAAGAACACGTAGACGCAGATGTTGTGGCCGACAAGCTCTTCGAATTCCGTGTAAAGGGTGACGATGCAGCTGCCGGTGAAAGCCGCGACGTGGAGTCTTCGGGAACCGAGGTAATAGAAGCCGAAGGCCCTTTCAGGAAGCACACTCCTACGGTTGGTATAGACCCCGGGGCGACCTTAAGCGGCGAACAAGCGGAAGACGATGCCATAGCAAACATGCAGATACCCGTGGAGTATGAATCAATCATAAAAAATATCTACACCGATGGCGAGTAAGAGTATGAAGCGTAGCCCAACAATTGCAAGGGTGGACAAGGTAAAGGACACTTCGGCCGAAGTGAAGGCCTTTAGCAGGGATTTTCAGGCCGTGATGGATGAGATAGGCAAGATAATAGTCGGAAACAAGGAACTCGTCCGGGACATCCTGATTGCATTCTTCTGTGGAGGCCATGTGCTTATCGAGGGCCTTCCCGGCCTTGGCAAGACCCTGCTGGTAAAGTCTTTTAGCAAGGCCCTGGGCTTTGAGTTTAAAAGGATACAGTTTACCCCCGACCTGATGCCGGCCGACATAATAGGGACACAGCTGGTGGTTGAGAGGGAAGACGGCAGAAAGGAGTTTAGATTTGCGAAGGGTCCGATTTTTGCCAACATAATATTGGCGGACGAGATAAACCGCTCCACACCCAAGACGCAATCAGCCCTCTTAGAGGCCATGGGCGAGCACCAGGTTACGGTAGCAGGTAACACCACCGTGCTGGATGAGCCTTTCTTTGTGCTTGCAACGCAGAACCCCATCGAGATGGAAGGCACTTATCCCCTCCCGGAGGCACAGATGGACAGATTCTTCTTTAAGCTCAACGTGCCATATCCGGGTTACAACGAGCTCAAGGACATCCTTAGCCGGACTACTACGAGTGAAAGCTATGAAGTCAAGAGGGTGTTTGGCGAAAGAGATGCCTTAAAGAGGGTCTTGGAGATGCGCCGACTGGTCAGAGACGTACTAATATCGTCAGAGGTTCAGGAATATATAGTAAATATCGTCATGGCTACGCAGCCCGAGAACGACCACCAGGCAGATATCTTGAGTGACGACATGAGGGAATATGCAAGACGGTACATAAGTTATGGTACCAGTCCCAGAGGGGGGCAGGCCATAGTCCTCGCCTCCAAGACAGTGGCCCTGCTGGACGACAGGATAAACGTCTGCTTTGAGGATGCGGATAAGGTCGTTGTCGCAGCGCTAAACCACAGGATTCTTATCAATTTCGAGGCGGAGGCGGATAAGGTCACTACCCGGGACGTTCTCAAGAAGGTGATGGACGAACTCGGGTATGAGGGATAGTCGTTATGCTGAGGGATATCTTTAAATCCGGTTTCATTCGCAGACTGGAATGTCTGAAGATAGATGTTAAGAGGGTCCACCTTACAACGAGAAAAGGCGGCTATGAGTCAGTAAACAAAAAGGGTACCAGCTTGGAGTTTGCTGACTACCAGGCATACAACCCGGGCGATGATTTCAGGTATATAGATTGGAATCTCTACGGCAGGTTGGACAAGCTGCTTGTAAAGACGTTTAAAGAGGAGGTGGAGCTTTCAGTTCATATTCTCTTGGACGTGAGCCTGTCCATGCTTTACCCTGATGTTGACAAGAAGTACGAGTACGCAAAAAAGATTGCCCTCGCATTGGCCTACATAGGCCTGTCCAGCCAGAACAGTGTAAGGGTGGCGAACATAACCAGCCCGGCATCAGAAGCCGACGGCGGGTCTATTATGCAGACCCAGTTCTTCCAGAAGTTGAATGGCATCTTCAGGATAAAGGACTTTCTGGACGGTGTCGAACCCGGCGGCGAGGCAGACCTTCAGGGGTTTCTGTCAAGATATGTATACGAAAACAGGGGGAGACGCGGGTCTGTTATTATAATATCCGATTTCATGGTTCCTGCGATCTCGTACAAGCGGGGTATTGACATGCTGAGATTCAAGAACTACGACGTCAAGGTAATCCAGGTCCTGGGGGCGGAAGAGCTGGACCCGTTCAAGAACATAAAAAGCGGGGAAATCGTGGATGTAGAGACAAACGAACGCAAGGTAATAAACGTTACCGGCTCAGTGAAGAAAAAATATCACAAACTGCTTAGCGAACACAATAAGGAGCTTAGAGATTACTGCAGGGTGAACAATATGGCGTATACACTAGCCCAGACCGACATGGAAATAGAGGACCTCATCCTAAGGGTACTTCCCAGGATAGGGTTTGTCAGGTGACTGCTTAATGGGAATCATCAACCCTCTCGCCTTGGCCTATCTGCCTCTGGTGGGTCTCCTGGTGTTAATCTATTTCTTCCGCAGGAAACGCAAGACAATCCCCGTGCCGAGCTTTATACCCTGGAGGACCCTGAGGCAGGACACTGTCCGGACGAAGTTGTTTCTTGTTGACGTACTTTTTTTCCTGCAGCTTATAGCCCTATTGCTCCTCATATTCTTCCTTGCCCGTCCGTATCTCCCGTCCTTTACCAGTGGCATAATCGGAAAGGACATAATCCTCTTGATAGATACTTCTGCCAGTATGCAGACGCTTGAAGGTGACCGTACCCGTTTTCAACTGGCCCAGGAGGAGGCGTTAGAGCTGGTGGACGGGATGGGCATCAGCGATAGGATGCAGATAATTACCATGCACACCAGGCCGCAGATAGTTAGTGAGTCCTCCGGTAATAAGGACGAGCTGCGTGAACTTATTCGAGGGCTTGAATCCATTGACACCGGCACCAACATGGAGGAGGCCCTTAACCTCGGCATGTCCCTCTTGAAGCACTTAGGCAATGGGGAGTTGCACGTACTTACTGACACAGAACATTCGAGCCAGATGGACGACAATGTGAGGTTTGTGAATCTTGCCGGGTCGTCTAGAGACAATGTCGCTATTACGGGTCTGGACGTTTACCAAGACATGTTTAAGGAGTACAGGGAAAGAGAGGCCTATGTCACCTTACAAAACTTCTCAGATGATCCGAAGACAGTGCTCGTCAAGTCATATCTTAACCAGGAACCCATTGCGGAACAAGTCGTAGAGCTTATCCCCGGGGAGTACAAGACTGTAAGAATCCAGGGCATTATGGGTCCGGGTCTTTTGAGGGCGGAACTGGCCCCCGGCGATGCACTTGGTGCGGACAATAACGCCTACGCCATCATTAGGCATAAAAAGACGCTTCATGCCTTGGTGGTGGCTGAGGAGCAGTTATTTGTCGAAGAGATGAGAAGGATAGAAAATGCTACCGGGCAGCTGAAGTTCTCCGTTGTGCCCCCTGCCGCCTACAGCCCGGATATGGTTAAGGACTACGACATAACGATATTTCATCATTATGTACCGCAGGAGTATCCCGATATGAATGCGCTCTTTATTTTTCCGCCTAAGGACAATGCCTTCTTTCCGGTAACAGGTTGGACACGGGGCGCAGGTTTCATCGACTGGGATAGCTCAAATCCCATACTCAGACACCTTGATTACATGGAAGACCTCTGGATATATAAGGCCCTTCACCTGGAGCCTGGTGAGGACCTGAAGACCTTCGTAATGGCGGCAGGCACGGAAGAGGATTTTCCACTGGCACTTGCCGGAACTGTCGAGGGAAAGAGGGTGGTGGTTTTGGGCTTCGATGTGGCTGATTTTAACCTGTCGAAAGCGAAGAACCTGCCGGTACTTATAATGCTTCTGAATATAATACAGTGGCTGGACCCGTATAGCGCAGGGGCATACCAGATAAAGACGGGTGAGCCCTTTATTGTAAACCTGGAAGACCAACAGGAAACCAAAGAGATTACGCTGTTAACACCGGAGGGGAAGACCGTAAACATAAATGCTGCCGGCAACCCACTCGTAATTACCGACACGTACAGTAGTGGGGAGTACGTGCTGAGGAATGGTGAGACCGAAACGAGATTTGTCGCAAACTTGTTTGACGTGGAGGAGTCAAACCTTAAATCGGCACCCTCACCTCAGAAGCGCATGGAGTTTAGAGCAGCGGAGACCTCAACCTACATTGAGGAGAAGAAGAAGGAGTTAGGTCGGTACATCCTCGCCTTTGTGGCCCTGCTGCTTCTTGCCGAGTGGATTCTTTACTGCTTAAGGGCCCGTGCAGCGGTGACATAAGTTATGGACATACGATTTGATTACCCCATATTCCTTAAGCTCCTGTTCCTGCTTCCCATAATCTGGGGGCTGTCCTTCCTTGCCTTTCGGCGGTTACCCCTGTGGAGGGTACTGCTCTCAAGTTTTTTGCGATGTCTTGTACTGGCCCTTCTTATACTGGTGCTGGCGGGCATCCATCGTGTGGATAAGAAGCTCAGTGACATAGCGCTGGTATTCAGCGTGGACGTTACAGACAGTCTCAACCAGGAAAACAAGGCCTGGGTGACTGATTATCTGAGAGAGATGGATGAAAAACTGGATAAGGATGTCAAGCGGGCTTTGGTGGTGTTCGGTTCGGATGCACAGGTTGTATCACCTATGGGTAAGGGGCTGGATGTGGACGACGTTGAATGGGAACTTGACACCACGCGTACCAACATAGCTAACGGGATGCTCTCTTCCCTCAAGCTTTTTCCAGAAGACAGCGTTAAGAGAATGGTTCTCCTTACGGACGGCAATGAAAACCTCGGCAGTAGTCTGGTGGCCTCTTCTATAATAGAGCGGGAAGGCGTCCAGGTCTATCCCGTGGAGCTTCCAACCCCGCCGGCTGTAAAGGAGGTGCTCATAAAGAAGCTACTTGTACCTCAAGACGTAAACCATGGAGAAACATTTGATATAAGGGTAACGGTGGAGAACAGAAATGACTATCCCGTGGAGGGGAGTGTTAGCCTATTTGAGGGTGAAAACCTCCTTAATAAATGGGAGACGACTTTTCCAGGCGGGCTCAGTGTATTCGAGATGCCTTACAAAGGGGAAGAAAAGGGCTTTGTTGAATTTCGTGCCGACCTGGAGGTAGAAGCGGACGCAGACACGAATAGCTACAACAACCGTGAACGCACCGCTGTTAATGTGATTGGGAAGCCACGCATACTCTACGTTCGCGGAGACCCAAGTAAGAGGCCCTTCCTGGTTGATGCCATTGAACGGAAAGACGTTATAGTGGACACCGTAGAGGCGGATGCCATACCGAAGTCTTTAAATGAACTGTTGGAGTATGAAAGTCTCGTGTTCTCTAATGTCCCTGCCTCTGCCATGAGCCGGGATCAAATGAACGCGATAAAGAGCTATGTCGGCGATTTCGGTGGGGGCTTTATCATGGTGGGCGGTGTAGATAGTTACGCGCAGGGCGGTTACTCTGATACTCCAATAGAGGATATACTTCCTGTAAAGGTGACCTCAGGCAGCACCTTCAAGGACAAAAAACCGAAAAGGGCCTCTATTATGCTTCTTGTTGACAAGTCCGGCAGTATGACGGGCAAAAAGATTTTTGCCACAAAAAAGGCTACAATCGGGTTGTTGAAACAGCTCAAAAAGGGGGATCAGATCGGGCTGATCGCCTTTGACGTAATACCGTACATTATAATGGAAATGGGGCCGGTGGAAAAAGTATCCGGGAAGGAAGTTTTGAGCAAGCTTACCAGCCTTAGCGCCGGTGGCGGAACGGACCTCTTCCCTGCGATGAAAGAGGCCTATAACAGACTGTCGAGGAGTGGTGCGAAGGTTAATCATGTTATTCTTCTCTCAGACGGCAACACAAGGTCTATTTACTACAGCTACGAGGCATTGATGGAGAAGTTCAAGAGGGCTAATATATCCATTTCTACAATCGCCATTGGCGGCTGGCTCGTAAATACTCGTTTACTGAAGGACATCTCAAGGAGGACGGGTGGGCAATTTTATCGCATGAGGGATGTAGACGAGCTTCCCCGGCTGGTGGTGATGGACGCCGACGCCGCTTTGACCAGGGCGGATTTTCACGAAGAATATTTCATACCCCGCATCGATCCATCCAGCGAGATACTGAAGGGGTTTTCACAGGAACAGATACCTCCCCTGAAGGGATATTCATTGACCAAGGCCAAGGCGAGGGCCGAGATACCGCTGATGACCGAGATACAGGGCAGACCTGACCCTATCCTTGCCAACTGGCGCTATGGCCTGGGCAAGGTAGTTGCCTACACCTCTGATGCCGAGGCGCGCTGGTCGTCAAAATGGGTAAACTGGGCAAAGTACAATAAGTTCTGGTCTCAAACGGTCCGCTGGTCCATGAGAGACAAACCCAAGGGGAATTATGCCTTAAAGGTAGATGATAGCGGGGGAGAACGCACACTTATTATAGAGTCCGGCGGGGAGTGGAAGGATGATACTCAATTGCAGGTGCGTATGATCTCCGCTGATTTAGAGGAGCAGGAGCTGAACCTCAGGCAGGTGGCACCGAAGAGATACGTGGCGGCACTTGAGGGACTGGAACCGGGACCATATACAATAGACTTCTCCCGCATTGAAGGGGGTAAGGTTGTAGGCCGTATGACCAAAGGCGTACTGGTCCCGCCCGAAAAGGCATCCACGTCTGCGGAGGATGCAACGCAGGGGAATAACACCAGACTCCTGGAGGCAATCGCCCAAAGAACCAAGGGTAAGTTTAACCCCGAATTTGAGGACATAATGGCTAATACGGAGATGATACTCTTGAATGAAGACCTTTCTAAGTTTTTGATCCCCATAGCCATGGGGCTCCTTCTCTGTGATATAGCAATTAGAAGAATAGGTCTTATTTAAAGCGATTACAATGACCCGCTTGATGAAGTTAACTACTCTGCTTTGCATTCTGTGGGCCTTGGTGCACGGTACCGTTGCCCCGGTGTGGGGTGCCTCCTTATTTTCCGGGTTGGTCTTGTCTCAAGGTGAGCAGGAGGGAGTAAGGGTGATAGAGGTCTACCCAAGTTCCCCTTCTGGAAAGGCGGGGATTAAGGTAGCGGATTTGATTGTGGAGTTGGATGGGGGGAAGATTGGGTCATTAGACGATTTTGTAGTGAAGTCGCGTAACGTAGACAAGAAGGTGCCTGAAGTTGCGGTTAAGGTACTTAGAAAGGGCAAGTTGGTTGATTTCATAATAGCCTCATACAGTATGCCTGTTTACCAATCGTGGAAGGTAAAGGTGGTGGAGCCTCCTTATACTGTCCTGAGCGGGGCATCGCTCCTTCAGTACTGGATTGAAAAGGGCAGAGGAAGGCTTATGGAGAATCAAGGGAATATCCCCGCTGATAAGAAGATTGGCAATTGTAGGGAGGCCATTAAATCATTCTTCGTTGCCTTGCACTATTCACCCGCCTCGGTCGATATCGGTCTGATGCTGGCGGATACATATAAGACACTGGCCGAACTATATCAATCTGAGGGCTCCTTGCCAAACGCCATACGAAGTTATGCCATGGCTGCTGAACTCTATGATAAAAGCGGCAATAAGGCCACTAATGAAAACGACCTGCAAAAAGTTTTGGCTGGTCTTCAGGATGTCGAAGAAAGACTATTCCTGTTGCTCCCTCAGGAAGAACCTCAACAACAATAAGGAGCGTGTTCAACCACACGTGGGTCAGCTGTGACCGAAAATGAGCGCTATGTACCTGAAAGATTATTCAAATCTTGTTATCAGGGGCCTCCGCAAGAGTTGCTCCAATGTCCTGTGTCATTCTGAGCATGTAGCGTGGCAGCTTGCTGCCACGTTCAACGTTGGAGCAAGCTCCAACGCTACATTCTTCGGTCGGTTCACTTCACGCCCGGGGCTGAAAGTCCGCCAGTCAGTTTGGAGGACGGACTCGCTCTGCCTCAGGCGGATACAGGGTTTTTCAGAAGTCTCCATCAAGTTCATGCCCATCCTTTTGCTTTTATGCCTTATTGTCGGCTGCGCAGAGAAGGTTGTGGAGATACCCCTGCATAGGGAGGAGATGAAGAACATACGGACAGCGGCAATACTGACACCTACTTCAAGGCCGGACATATCTATACATGCCACGACCGACGACCAGTTTCTTGTAATGCTTCTTTCAGGGCCGGCCATCATCCCTCAAATTATGGCTCAGTTGGCCATGATTGACGCAAGAAAAGAAGACACCAGGAAATTTACTCGGCTGACCTATGATACGCCTGTAGGCCAAATGCTGAGGGAGAGTCTTTTCTCCAAACTCAAGCGACAGGCCCCCTTTTATGTCATACCGCCCGAGGTGGTGGACGATAACCTTACTGTATACACGTTGCAGGACAAGAAGGATAAGACGAAGGAAGACTACCAGACAATCGCAAAGAAATTGGGGGCGGACACGATAATAGAGGTGTACGTCCTTTCCTGTGGCATAAAGGACCCTGGCGTATTTGCCAAACCACATACCCTGCTCATAGCAAAGGTGGTTGTGACGAGGGCGAGAGAGAAAAAGGTAATATGGCAGACGAAGGTAGGGCAGGCGATACCACAGGAGAGCAAGTTTGGCTTCGATTACGAGAAGTACGAGGCTGAGGACGCCAAGCTGCTCAAGGAAGAGCTGGACACCCTCGCAAGCATGCTGTCTGAACAAATAATCGAATCCCTGGGCTTTAATGCCCAGATATCCACTGCAAAACTCCTCGAGACACCGCAGCCTTAGAACCGTTTACAAAAGGTCCCGGGTTAGCCTGGCCAGGAGTTTTAGTATGTCAGGGATTATGGTGTCTCTGTTCTCTACGGTGATTCTGAAGAGCCGGACATCCTTCCTTTGCTTGATACCGCGTGTGAATCCGTTTCCTGACTCCGTAATGATGCCCAATACAGGCGCAGGTCCATCCAGCGCCTGCAATACCAGGTCCTTAAACCTAGATGAAAAATTCTCCATCTTACCTATCTCGTCTATAACAATGAGCTTTTTGCTGCCGACAGCATCTTCTAACTCAGGCAGGGCTGTAGACTCGAATGATCTTATGTCTACGCCGTATTTGCCTACCCTTGGGCCGCCCCGATTGTCTATGTGTGCGAGGATACCACTCTTCCCTCCAAAGGTCTTTATCGCAAACCCCTTCCGCTCCCTGCCCGCTCTTATTTCCTCGGTATAAAAACCGCCGGGTCTGAGGTCCAGGGCGGATAATATCTTCTTGATAGCCGTGGTTTTCCCCACGCCCGGCCTTCCGGTCATCAGTATGTTCTTAACCATTACGCGGTGTGTAGGGGCCTGACATAGCTGTCACCCCAGTCCTCTTCTATCTTGATAGAGCCGAGCCTTATCAACCTAACCTCACTCAGCGCTTCTAGTGGTGTTATCAACCGAATCGTACCCTTTGTCAGGTCTATGTCCTCGATAACACCAAGGGCGGTAGAAAAATTTTCATCATCGTTCAGGCCCACCAGCAGCCTCTTAAAGGCATCACCTTCCCCCCTTTGTAATGCCTTGTCGTAAGGATTGATGAGGCGTATGTTACTGAGAGGCAATGACTTATCTTTTGCACCTCTAAAATAATCCTGGTATCTTTGACGTCGATATTCCCGACGCTGCTCATACGACCGCACCTTAGTATCTTCAGATATCGGAAGTCGGTATAGCCTGCACCCGGTCCTGCGTTCGTGCGGAATGAGAATATCCTCTAGTTCACGCCCTCTCTGGAGCGCTACGATACACCTGGCATCGGTAAGTTCAATCTTATGGAACTTGAGCTCCCAGGCCGCACCTCCTGATACAAACCCGGTGGTATCGACTATCACTACCTCTGCGCCCGCCTGAAGTGACCTGTCCACCAGTTTCTTTACACCAACCACCGTTTGCAGTAAGTGACCGACAGGTGAGGTGGAACCCACGAAGTACATGGAGTGCACGGGAAGGTTTTTTGGGAATTCCGGTATTAATTCCGGTATGGCCATGCTGATAGCCGCCGGTGGCCCAAATGCACACTGGCCCATGTCGGCAGAGACTATAGAGACCCTGTTGCGTCTCTTAAGGAGTTCTCCGGCGAGATAGATGGCCAGGGTCGTCTTGCCCGTATCGGAGGCGCCCACGACCATCACCACGCCCTTTAGTTGGTGGACGTCTTCTGCCAGTTCTTCCCAATATGATGGTATCTTAATCTCTGACAACCGCCCAGGCCTTCGTCATAACAGTGTCCAGGTGTTTGTGCGCGCTGTCCGGCACACGGTGTAAGGTTTAGAATAAGCACTGGACCCCACGAATTCAAGGCGCAAATAGATTTCATTTGACTTGGGTGGGAGATGTGATATTTTTGTGCTCTGGGTATGAAAATGTGCAAGATAGTGATAACCCTGGGCTTATTCCTGCTACTGGTCTCTGTGGGTTGTGTCCAGGGGCCTGAAGAGGAGGAGGGTTTAGACTTTAGGACGCAGACCATGAAGTGGCCTAATATCTATGGGACCCCGGGGGAGGGACAGGGACCAAGGCCAACCCTGCAGCAACGGTGATATCCGGCAGATTTTCTTCCCCGAAGTCACACCTCGTAACATGAACGCACCGGCCGTGCCTGAATCTAAGAAGGCAGGTTTCCATCCTGGGTCCTACCCGCCATCAAGTGTTCCTTATCGTGCAGATTTTACCCTTCAAATCCGAGACGGAACGTCCGGCATAGATATATAATGTCCTCATATGACAGAAAGATCCGGTACCCGTTAGTTGCGGCAATAATCCTTATAGGCGCCCATGCCACTATTGCGCAGGTGCTACTGGTGAGGGAGCTGCTGGTAGTGTTCTATGGGAATGAGCTCTGCCTTGGCGTAATATTCGGCGCATGGCTCCTTGGTGTTGCCGTAGGGGCGGGGGTGGGCGCCAAACTAATGACGGGGATCAGGGACAGGCTCGTGCTATTCCTGTTCCTTCTGCTGGCGCTGTGCCTGCTTCTGCCGATGCAGGTATCTATTATAAGGCTCCTTAGATATTTGATTGACGTCCCCTACGGGCAGCAGATCTCTATCGTGTCACTTTTGTGGTCCTCACCCCTTATCATCATGCCGTTCAGCTTTGTTATAGGGTTTATCTTCCCGTTTTCCGTATCTGTTTTTAAAGGGTTTACCCGCGGCGGTGCTACGGATATAGGAGCGGTTTACATACTCGAATCCATAGGCAGCCTGATAGGGGGGGCCGTGTTTACCTTTGTGCTGGCCCCCATGAGTACCTCATACGAGATTATGGCGATACTAACCTCCATAGTCCTTACAAACCTGCTGATACTTACACTTTTTATCGGGAAGATTTCCCACAGGAAGGCCCTGTTGGGGGCGTCCATCTCACTCCTTGTTGTTGTGCTGTGGCTCATGCTTTCGGCTGGTGTCGATCGGCTGGAGTCGTTCTTCGTTGAAAAGAGGTGGGAGTCGTTCAATCCGAATATAGAGTTAATCGAGTCGGTGGATTCCAGGTACCAGAATATCGTAGTCGGTAAAGAGCATGACCAGTACAGTGTGTACAGTAACGGGCAGTATGTGTTTGCCTTCCCGAATCTGTACGAGTACGGGCCTCTGGCCCACCTAATCCTCTCGGAGCATCCGGCTCCTGAGCGTGTGCTCCTTATCGGTGGCGGCATCGGCGGCCTGGTGAGCGAGATGCTGAAATATCCCCTGGAGGGACTCCATTATGTGGAACTGGACCCAAAACTCCTTGAGGTTACGGAGAGATATCTATCCGAGGAGGACAAGACCGCACTGGCCGATGAGAGGGTGGAGATATTTCCGGTAGACGGCCGCTACTTTGTAAAGAAGTCTAGAGGCAAGTATAAATATGACGTCATATTCATCAATGTCCCCGACCCTTCAACCGCCGCACTGAACCGCTTCTACACACTTGAGTTCTTTCAGGAGGCGAAAGACCTGCTGGAACCCGACGGTGTTCTCGTCGTCTCTATAAGTTCCTCCGTGGTATACCTGGGCGAGGTTGTAGGGAGCTATACGGGCTCCATATATAAAACCCTTCAAAGGGTCTTCCCGTACGTGATTGTTACGCCCGGCCAGACAAATTATTATTTCGCATCCTCGGAGCCGGATATCGTAACTACAGACCTGGAGACGCTTATCTCCAGATACAAGGAGCGTAACATAGAGACGACCGCCTTCTCGCAGTATCACTTCTTGCCCTATCTGGAGCCCCAGCGTGTGCGGTTTATTCAGGAACATCTAAAGAGCAGACGTGACCTGCGCATAAACACCGATTCTAAACCCGTTACCTATTTCTACAACTTGCTCCTGTGGGACCAGTTTGCCGGCGGTCAGCTTCAGGGCCTTTTGAGGTCTCTGGGCAGGCTGAAACTGTGGTACTTCCTGGCCGCGATAGGACTATTCCTTGTAATAAGGCTCGGCTTAACAAGCCTTGCCTTTCGTAATACCGCGAAGGAGAAGAGGTTTAACAGCCTGTTCGCCATCGCCACAACGGGGTTTGCCGGCATAGCCCTTGAGATTATCCTGATATTCGCCTTCCAGAACATTTACGGCTATGTCTACGAGATGATAGGCCTTATTGTGGCCCTGTTCATGATGGGTCTCGCCGTTGGCGGCTATATATGCAATGCAGTTATACTGAAAAAACAGAGAGACTGGCTCAGGGTACTCATGTACATAGTGGGCGGGGTGGTGGTCTACTCCCTGGCCGTTATCCCGCTTATTAAATGGTTTCCGTTTCTGCACGCCGGTTCCGCAACCTTTTTCATGATATTGATAGTAATCCCCGGCATCATCACCGGGCTTGAGTTTCCTTTAGCGAGCCGGATATACCTGGAGGAAGAGGTGGACCCCGGGCCCACGGCGGGGATGATAGACAGCGCCGACCATGTCGGGGCATTTCTGGGGGCTATACTTACCGGCATAGTCCTGGTGCCTATCCTGGGGGTAACCGGTGCCTGCATTATAATTGCCGCGCTCAACGGGGCAAGCCTGATACTGCTTTCCGCGCTGGTTGTCAAGATGAGAGCTACGCAAAAGTCCCTTTAAACACTTCTTTGTCATTCTGAGCCGAAGTCCTGAGCAGAGTGAAGGAGCCAGCGAAGAATCTAGATTCTTCAGTCGCTGCACTCCCTCAGAATGATAGCCTGCAAGGTATGTAGCGTTGCAGCTTACTGCCACGAACTACGTGCGAGCAAGCTCGCACGCTACATTAGAAAATGATAATTGTTCTGAAAGCTCAAAATAAAGTATTAGCCCTTAATAACCTCCCACACACCGGCGATGGGGTGTTCGCAGTTAGCGCACTTCCCGTCTTTTATGGTGTTGCGCACGATGGTATAGCCGACCCTCCCGATGACTACCTCCTTACAGTCGGGGCAGTATGTGTTCTCGCCTGAGTGTCCGGGTACGTTTCCTATATAGGGATAATTCAGGCCGGCCTCCAGGGCGATATCCCTGGCCTTTTCCAGTGTGTGCACGGAGGTGGGCGGAAGATTCTTTATCTTGTAGGTGGGGTGAAAGCGGGAGAAGTGGATGGGGACGTCCGGTCCCAGTTCCTCATACACCCATGCGCTCATCTCCTTCAGCTCTTTCTCGCCGTCGTTCAGCGTGGGTACGATAAGCACCACTATCTCGGTCCACATCCCAAGTTTTTTCAGCGTCACCAGGGTCTCCAGCACGGGCTTTAATTCGCCGCTGCAGGACTCTTTGTAAAACTCTTCAGTGAACGCCTTCAGGTCTATCTTGACCGCATCAAGATACTTGCACAGCTCCACCAGGGGTTCTTCCTTTATATAGCCATTGGACACTACTACGTTGGTAACCCCCTCCTGCCTCGCGGCCCTTGCGGTGTCGTACATAAACTCGTAGAAGACGACGGGTTCCGTGTAGGTGTATGCGATCGTGGGGGAACTACGCTTCTTTGCATGTTCCACTACGTCTTGCGGTGTGAGTCTTATGCTGTCTACCTGTTCCGGCCGGAACTGCGAGATCTGCCAGTTCTGACAGAACTTGCACTCCACGTTGCAGCCTGCGGTGGCGACTGAGACTGCGGGCGTGCCCGGCAGATAATGGAAAAAGGGTTTTTTCTCGATAGGGTCTACGTGGAGGGCGCAGACACGCGAGTGGACCAGTGTATGGTACGTGCCGCCGCGGTTCTCTCTTACACCGCAGTATCCCCTCTCCAGGTCGGCTACCTTACACCCCTTGGGGCATAGCAGGCACTCTACCCGTGCGTCTTCCAGCTTCTTATAATACATCGCCTCATAGAGGGGGAATTCCCCGTCCGTCTGACCGGTGATTATGGCCCCGGCAGCGGACTCCGAGGCCGCCAGAACGTCGGGACACCCCATACACACGCCACCCGCCGTGGCTATCCCGGCCTTCAGAAATTCCCTTCTCGAGACGGTCTTACTACTTTTCATCTCTTATCAACCTTGGGCTAACAAATTAAGTCTACACCTGCAGCGTTATTATTGTCAAGTAGGAATGAGCAATTATTTGTGTTGGCCATAGAATGGGTAACACGACGTAAGGGGGCAAAGTCCCTACCTCTTTCCTTCGAAAAAATGAAGAAACTCTAAAGAATCTCCATGTAATCCACGTCTGCGCCCTAGAATCTTCTTGACTTTTCTCCAGGATTTATATCTTTTGTCAGAAATTGTCACCCTTGGCCTTACTGTGGAGAAACCCCTATCTGGCTGGGCCAGAGGGTCTGAGAACATAGAAGCGCAAGGAACATGCGCATGTCCTGTCAAAGAGCATTTCGCTCTGCAAAAGAATCCACGCCAGGAGGTCAAACGTCTGTGTTGTACCCTGCTTGCCGCAATAATTGGCGAATTTGCCTGTCTCTTTGGCGGATATTTTACATCCTGGCTCTTACGTTATCTTTCTGTATGACCGCTTCCTTTTCGGCCGCCCCGGGTTGGAAATCCGCCATATGCCGGGCGGATGGATGGAGCGCCTTCTATGGGGGGCCTCATAATGATGGTGCCTATTCCATCCAGCAGACCAGTGACGGGGGGTATATAGTGGCTGGTGATACGGAGTCCTTTGGTGTCGGGGATGAGGATATTTGGGTCCTGAAGCTCGGGCCTGACGGGACCGTGGAGTGGCAGAAGACCTACGGGGGAGGTGATTTGGATAGGGCCTATTCCATCGAGCAGACCGGTGACGGGGGGTATATAGTGACTGGTGAGACGAATTCCTTCGGTGCCGGGAAGGATGATATTGGGGTCAAGAAGGAGGATATTTGGGTATTGAAGCTCAGGCCTGACGGGGATGTAGAGTGGCAGAAGACATATGGGGGAAGTAATGTTGACCTGCCCTATTCCATCCAGCAGACCGGTGACGGGGGGTATATAGTGGCTGGTTTTACAGAGTCCTTCGGCGCTGGAGTAGCGGACCTTTGGGTATTGAAGCTAAGGTCTGACGGGACTGTGGAGTGGCAGAAGACCTACGGGGGAGATGATCAAGATTGGGGTTATTCCATCCAGCAGACAGGTGACGGGGGGTACGTAGTGACTGCCGGGACATGGTCTTTCGGTGCTGGAAATGTAGACTTTTGGGTATTGAAGCTCAGGCCCGACGGGACCGTGGAGTGGCAGAAGACCTATGGGGGGGATGATTATGATTTTGTCTATTCCATCCAGCAGACGGGTGACGGAGGGTACATAGTGGCTGGTGAGACAAGGTCCTTCGGCGCTGG